>DRKF01000371.1 GCA_011051915.1 Acidimicrobiales bacterium
ACTCCGACAACACCCGAGTAATCGCCGCCGTCAACGTGGTCTTACCATGATCAATATGACCCATGGTCCCCACATTCACATGCGGCTTCGTCCGCTCGAACTTCTCCTTCGCCATGACAGTCGACGCTCCGTGTAGCTTGTTGTTTGAACAATTGGTTGGTATGAAAACTGATTACTGGTACCGGTTGCCCGGTGAGATCCTCGCCGGTGGCGGGATCATTCCCCCCGAATTCGCTTGACGATCTCCTCGGCCAGGGCCGCGGGGACCTGCTGGTAGGAATCGAACTGCATCGTGTAGGTGGCCCGGCCCTGGGTCTTGGACCTCAGGTCACCCACGTAGCCGAACATCTCCGACAGGGGCACGGTGGCGGTGATCACCTGGGCGTTGCCCCGCGACTCCATCTGGCCCACCTGGCCCCGACGGCTGTTGAGGTCGCCGATCACATCGCCCATGTAGTCCTCGGGGGTCACGACCTCCACGGACATCACCGGCTCGAGGAGCACGGGCTTGGCCTTGCGGGCCGCCTCGCGCAGCACCATCGACCCGGCGATCTTGAACGCCATCTCCGAGGAGTCCACATCGTGGTAGCTGCCGTCGATGAGCTTCACCTTGAAGTCCACCAGCGGGAATCCGGCGACGATGCCGTTCTCCGCCGACTGCCTGATGCCGGCGTCCACCGAGGGAATGAACTCCTTGGGAATCGCCCCACCCTTGATGCTGTCCTCGAAGGAGTAGCCGCCTCCGGGACCCGTCGGCTCGATGGCGACGGTGACGTCGGCGAACTGACCCGAACCACCGGTCTGCTTCTTGTGGGTGTAGCGCACCTTGGGGACAGCCTCGGTGATGGTCTCCCGGTAGGCCACCTGGGGACGCCCGACGTGGGCGTCGACCCGGAACTCCCGCAGCATGCGATCGACGATGACCTCCAGGTGCAACTCACCCATCCCGGAGATGACGGTCTGTCCGGTCTCCTCATCGGTACGGACCCGGAAGGTCGGGTCCTCCTCGGAGAGAGCGGCCAGGGCCTTGCCCATCTTGTCCTGGTCGGCCTTGGAGTTGGGCTCCACCGCCACGTGGATCACGGGCTCGGGGAACTCCAGCTTCTCCAGCACGATCGGGTTGGCCGGATCGCAGAGGGTGTCGCCGGTCCGGGTGTTCTTGAGGCCGATTCCCGCCACGATGTCACCGGTGAAGATCGCATCACGATCCTGACGGTTGTTGGCGTGCATCTGCAGGATACGGCCCAGGCGCTCCCGGTTACCGGTGGTGCTGTTGAGCACCTGGGCACCCTTCTCCAGGGAGCCGCTGTACACCCGGAAGTAGACCAGCTTGCCGACGTGGGGGTCGGTCATGATCTTGAAGGCCAGGGCCGAGAAGGGCTCGTCGTCGGACGGCTTGCGCTCGAGTTCCTCCCCGGTGCGGGGGTGGGTCCCCTTGACGGGAGGCAGATCCGCGGGAGAGGGCAGGTAGGCGACGACGGCGTCGAGAAGGGGCTGGACACCCTTGTTCTTGAAGGCCGAACCGGTTAGTACCGGCACGAGCTGGCTGCTCACGGTTCCCTTGCGCAGGGCCCGATGGATCTCCTCGGGGCTGATCTCCTCCTCGTTGAGGTACTTCTCCATGAGGTCGTCGTCGACCTCGGCCACCTTCTCCAGGAGCATCTGGCGGTACTCATCGGCCTGATCGACGAGATCGGCGGGAATTTCGACCTCGTTCCAGGAAGCACCCAGGTCCTCACCCTCCCAGATGAGGGCCTTCATCTTGACCAGGTCGATCACCCCGGCGAACTCGGCCTCCGAGCCGATCGGCAGCTGGAGCACCGCGGTGTTGGCCTCGAGACGGTCCTCGATACTGGCCAGGGATCCGTAGAAGTCGGCCCCGGTGCGGTCCATCTTGTTGATGAAGCACATGCGGGGTACCTGGTAGTTGTTCGCCTGCCGCCAGACCGTCTCGGTCTGGGGTTCGACTCCGGCCACTCCGTCGAAGACGGCGACGGCGCCGTCGAGCACCCTCAGCGACCTCTCGACCTCAACGGTGAAGTCGACGTGACCGGGGGTGTCGATGATGTTGATCGTGTGATCGTTCCAGGAGCAGGTCGTGGCGGCGGAGGTGATGGTGATTCCGCGCTCCTGCTCCTGCTCCATCCAGTCCATCGTGGCCGCACCGTCGTGGACCTCGCCGATCTTGTAGTTGACGCCGGTGTAGTAGAGGATGCGCTCGGTGGTGGTGGTCTTGCCCGCGTCGATGTGGGCCATGATCCCGATGTTTCGGATCCTGTCGAGGGGGGTGGTGCGCTGCATTGACATGCCTCAAATTCGACTCAGTTTGGGGGCCACGGCGAACCGGGCCGGTGATGGAAGGTGCGGATTCGAACAGATAGGGCTCACGGCCGGGGCGGTCACGCCCCTGGGTGCCGGAGGAGCCCTGGAGTGCTGGTTACCAGCGGTAGTGGGCGAAGGCCTTGTTGGCCTCGGCCATACGGTGGGTGTCGTCCTTGCGCTTCACCGAGGTGCCGGTGCCGTTGGACGCATCGAGGAGTTCGTTGGCGAGGCGTTCGGCCATGGTGCGCTCCCTACGACCCCGGGAGTAGCCCACGATCCAGCGCATGGCCAGGGTGGTGGCCCGACGGGGCCGGACCTCGACGGGCACCTGATAGGTGGCGCCGCCGACCCGGCGGCTCTTGACCTCGAGCTGGGGGCGCACGTTGTCCAGTGCCCGCTTGAGGACGGGCAGAGGCTCACCGCCGGTCTTGGACTCGATGATCTCCAGTGCGCCGTAGACGATGCTCTCGGCGGTGGTGCGCTTGCCGCGCTGGAGGATCTTGTTGATCAGCTGGGTGACGACGACACTGTCGTACATGGGGTCGGGATGGAGTTCCCGTCGGGGGGCTGGACCGCGGCGAGGCATCTCAGCCCTCCTTCTTGGCGCCGTAGCGACTACGGGCCTGCTTGCGTTGTGAGACCGCGGAGGCATCCAGGGCACCCCGGATCACCTTGTAGCGGACACCGGGAAGATCCTTGACCCGGCCGCCACGGACCAGGACGATGCTGTGCTCCTGGAGGTTGTGGCCCTCACCGGGAATGTAGGCGGTGACCTCCATGCCGGATGTGAGACGGACACGGGCCACCCGACGCAGGGCCGAGTTGGGCTTCTTGGGGTTCATGGTGAAGACCCGGGTGCAGACGCCGCGCCTCTGGGGCGAGCCTTTCAGCGCCGGGGTCTTGCCCTTGGCGGACTTGGATTGACGGCCCTTGCGGACCAACTGCTGGATCGTGGGCACGAACAACCTCGAAACGGGTGCCAGGGGGGCGAGTGGAAGGGCGACAGGACCGCGCGACAGGGCGGCACAGGCCAGCACGACATGGTAGGGCGGACATACGCCCAAGGCAACCCGCAATCGGGGCCGGCCACCGCGCTTGGCTCACATTGTAGAGCCCCATCTCGAGATCCCCACCCGATTCAGCCCCTCACCACCACCCCATCTATGAGACCCAAGGCCCACCACAACAACCCCCGCGCTCACAGAAGCCCCGGGGTGCTCCGCTTCCCGCTTTCCCCGGGGGCGGGCGGTCAGCCCTCGGCTGTGGTCGTGGTGGTGGTCGTCGGGGGTGGAGGCGGTGCGACCACGGCGGTGACCATGGCCTCGGCGACCTTTCGGGTCTCCGACAGATCCCGACCGGCGTAGACCACGAAGAGGTTCTCGTAGTGCCACAGCAGGCTCCCGGTGGTGCCGACTATGTAGCTGGTCAGCTCCTCACCCGCCACCTCCACCGCCAGGGGGCTCACCGTCGCCCCCTCGGTGGCCCCGGTCATGAAGCTGTCGATGAACTCGGGATCCGAGGCCGATGCGGGGGTGACGGCGACGGAGACGACCACCGCCACGAGGGTGTCGCCCCGTCGGATACCCCGGGCCTTGACCCCCAGCAGGAGAGGCAGCACCTCCGGATCGGCCTCGAACCGGGCCGTCAGACGGGCCTCGTCCTCGGGCGCCAGGTCCACGTAGCTCAACTCGGGATCGACGATGGTCAGATCCACCATCACATCGTCGGGTTGCAGCTCGACCACCAGCGGGCCGGTCGGCCGGGCGGCGGTGGTGGATGTCGTGGAGGGCACCGCCGTCGGGGTGGGGACCGGCGAGGGTATCGAAGTGGACGACGAGGTGGATACCGGCACTGTCGCCTGGTCGGCCACCGGGGTGTCGCTACCGGTGCAGGCGGCAACACCCAGTGTCGCCGCCATCACGATGAGTACGACCCGAATCAGCATCCGGCGCTCAGGGTACCCGCGCCCGGCCCCCGGTTTCGGACGCCTCGGGGCGCGAAACCGGGGGCGGGTCGCCGGGATCAGGCCGTAGCCCCTCCGTCCACACTCTCCGACTCGACCACCGAGGCCAGCCATTCGGCGGGATCCTCGCCCTCGGAGAAGAACTCCATGGGCTCGTAGTCGGGGGCGACCGTGCGGAACGAGCGGTACTTCTCCACCCCGGTACCGGCGGGGATGAGCTTGCCGATGATGATGTTCTCCTTGAGCCCCTTCAGCGAGTCGGAACGACCCTCGATGGCGGCTTCGGTGAGCACCCGGGTGGTCTCCTGGAACGAGGCGGCCGAAAGCCAGGAGTCCGTGGCCAGGGAGGCCTTGGTGATTCCCATGACCTGGGGGCGACCCTCGGCCGGACGCTTGCCCTCCTGGACCAGGTTACGGTTGACCTCGGCGTAGACCCGCTGGTCTACCTGCTCCCCGGGGAGGAAGGTGCTGTCACCGGGCTCGGCCACCAGGACCCGCCGGGTCATCTGACGCACGATCAGCTCTATGTGCTTGTCGTGGATCGACACACCCTGGTCCCGGTATACCTTCTGCACCTCGTCCACCAGATACTGCTGGGTCTCACGTACACCACGGATCTCCAGCAGTTCCTTGGGATCACGGGGACCGTCGACGAGAGGATCACCGGCCCTGACCTCCTGGCCGTCCTCGACGGACAGACGGGAGATGGACGGGACGGTGTAGGTGTCCTCCTCGCCATCGTCGCCCACGACCTCGATGACCCGACCCCGACCGTCGTCCTCACCGATGCGGACCACGCCGGATCGACGGGCCAGCACGGCCTTCCCCTTGGGGCTGCGGGCCTCGAAGAGCTCCACGACCCGGGGCAGACCGCCGGCGATGTCGCTTCCGGCCACACCACCGGTGTGGAAGGTACGCATGGTGAGCTGGGTACCCGGCTCACCGATGGACTGGGCGGCGATGACCCCGACGGCCTCGCCCACCTCGATGATCTTGCCGGTGGCCAGCGAGGATCCGTAGCCCTTGGCCGAGACTCCGAATTCCGAGTCGTCGGTCAGGGGGGACAGAACCCGGACCCGTGTCACCTCGGGGTCGTCCCTGAGGGCGAACATCTCCTCCTCACCGACGATCGTTCCCGCCTCGATTACGGTGCCGTCGGAGAGGGTGACGTCGTCGGCCAGGGTGCGGCTGAACAGACGGGTCTCCAGATAGGTCCGCTTGTCGGGGGTGTCGGGACCGATGTCCTCGAGCCAGATGCCACGGACCGATCCCCGCTCGAAGGGATCCTCCTCGTTGATGATCAGCTCCTGGGCGACATCGACCAGGCGACGGGTCAGATAGCCCGAGTCGGCGGTACGCAGTGCGGTGTCGACGAGACCCTTGCGGGCCCCCGGAGTGGCGATGAAGTACTCGAGCATCGCCAGTCCCTCACGGTAGGAACTCTTGATCGGACGGGGGATGATGTCGCCTCGGGGGTTGGCCACCAGACCACGCATACCGGCGATCTGGCGAACCTGCATCATGTTCCCGCGGGCGCCGGAACCGACCATCACCTCGATGGGATTGAAGTGGGAGGCCTTGAAGGCCTTCTCCATGGCCTCACGCACCTCCTCGGTGGCTGAGGTCCAGATCTCCACCTCCTTCTGGCGTCGTTCACCATCGGTGATGATGCCCCGGTGGAACTGCGACTCGACCCTCTCCGCCTCTTTTTCGTAGCGGTCCAGGATCTCCTGCTTGGTGGGGGGCACGGCGACGTCGTCGATGGAGATCGTCAGCCCCGACTGGGTGGCCCAGCGGAACGACAGGTTCTTGAGCAGGTCGAGGGAGCGGGCGACCTCCGAGGTGGGGAAATCGTCGGAGAGCTGGCCCACGATGGTGCCCATGTCCCGCTTGCGGACCGGACGGTTCACATAGGGGAAGGCGTCGGGCAGGGTGGAGTTGAACAGCACCCGCCCCGGAGTGGTCGGTATCCAACCTTCGGGACCACGGAGGTCCTCCGTTCCCCGGTAGATGATCGGGGTGTGGAGCTCGACCATCCCGGCGTCCAGGGCCGCCTCGACTTGGTGGAGGTGCCGGAACACCTGCTGGGCCTCGACATCGGGGACATCACTGTCGTCGGTGAGGTAGTAGGCCCCGATGATCATGTCCTGGCTGGGCACGGTCATGGGCCGACCGTCGGCCGGGGACAGGATGTTGTTGGCCGAGAGCATCAGCACCCGGGCCTCGGCCTGGGCCTCGGCGGACAGGGGGAGATGGACCGCCATCTGGTCCCCGTCGAAGTCGGCATTGAATGCCGCGCAAACCAGGGGATGGATCTGGATGGCCTTGCCCCCGACCAGGACCGGCTCGAAGGCCTGGATTCCCAGCCGGTGGAGGGTCGGGGCACGGTTCAGCAGAACCGGGTGCTCCCGGATGACGTCCTCGAGAACGTCCCACACCTGCGGACGGCGACGCTCGACCATACGCTTGGCCGACTTGATGTTCTGGGCCAGTTCCTGGTCGACCAGCTTCTTCATCACGAAGGGCTTGAACAGCTCCAGGGCCATCAGCTTGGGCAGACCACACTGGTGGAGCTGCAGGGTCGGACCGACCACGATGACCGAACGGCCCGAGTAGTCGACCCTCTTGCCCAGCAGGTTCTGACGGAAACGACCCTGCTTGCCCTTCAGCATGTCGGAGAGTGACTTGAGGGGACGATTGCCCGGGCCGGTCACCGGACGACCCCGGCGACCGTTGTCGAACAGGGCGTCGACGGCCTCCTGGAGCATCCGCTTCTCGTTGTTGACGATGATCTCGGGAGCTCCGAGGTCCAGCAGTCGCTTGAGGCGGTTGTTCCGGTTGATCACCCGGCGGTACAGGTCGTTGAGGTCCGAGGTGGCGAAACGGCCACCGTCGAGCTGCACCATCGGGCGCAGCTCGGGCGGGATCACCGGGACGGCGTCGAGGATCATCGCCCGGGGATCGTTCTTGCGGCGCCCGTTCTCGTCGCGACGGTTGAAGGCGGAGACGATCTTCAGGCGCTTGATGGCCTTCTGCTTGCGCTGGGCGGACAGGGGCCGGACCCCTTCGGCGGGGTCGATGGCGGCCCTGAGCTTGACCTCCTCCTCGTCGAGGTCGATGCGGTCGAGCAGCCGGGCGATGGCCTCGGCTCCCATGCCACCCTCGAAGTACTCGCCGTAGCGGTCGTCGAGCTCACGCCAGAGCAGCTCGTCCTCGATGATCTTTCGCGAGTGCAGATCCTTGAACTCGTCGAATACCCGCTGGACGAGCTCCAGCTCCTCCTCGTACTCCTCGCGCAGAGCGGCGATCTCACGATCGGCGTCGCGCTGCAGAGCCTTGAGTTCCTTGTCCTTGGCCCCGGCGGCCTCGAGGTTCGCCACCTCGGCCTCCAGCTCCTTGAACATGCGGTCGATCTCGAGATCGCGCTCCTTGGCGATGGCGTCGAGTTCCTCGCGCATCTCCTCCTCGAGACGGGGCAGGTCCTCGTGACGCTTCTCGTCGTCGACCCAGCTCACCAGGTTGGCGGCGAAGTAGATGACCCGCTCGAGCTGCTTGGCCTTGAGCTCCTCACGGATCTCGGTGCCCATCAGCAGATAGGCCAGCCACGACCTGGTGCCGCGCAGGTACCAGATGTGGACGGCGGGGGCGGCCAGCTCGATGTGGCCCATGCGGTCGCGGCGGACCTTGGATCGGCTCACCTCGACGCCGCAGCGCTCACAGATGATGCCCTTGAAACGCACCCTCTTGTACTTGCCGCAGGCGCACTCCCAGTCCTTGGTCGGGCCGAAGATCTTCTCGCAGAAGAGTCCGTCCTTCTCGGGCTTGAGAGTTCGGTAGTTGATGGTCTCGGGCTTCTTGACCTCGCCGTTGGACCAGGTGCGTATGGCGTCGGCCGTGGCCAGGCCGATGCGGAGATCTGAGAAATCGTTTACGTCGAGCACTAGTTGTTTCTCTCCAGTTCCAGAGTGGGGGTGAAGGGCGCGATGAGCGGTCCGGGCCGGGGCCCGAACCTGCGTCGGTCGCTACACCCCTTGTCTCCGCAGCTCGTCTTCCTCGTCGGTGCCCCTCTCGGGACGGCTGATGTCGATGCCCAGGGACTCCTCGGCCCGGAACACGTCCTCGTCGAGGCCCTGCATGTCGATCTGCTCGCCGGCGGTGGAGATCACCTCGACGTTCAGACACAGTGCCTGCATCTCCTTGATGAGCACCTTGAAGCTCTCGGGGATACCGGGCTCGGGGATGTTCTCCCCCTTCACGATGGCCTCGTACACCCTCACCCGACCGAGCACGTCGTCGGACTTGATGGTGAGGAGTTCCTGCAGGCAGTAGGCGGCGCCGTAGGCCTCGAGGGCCCACACCTCCATCTCGCCGAACCTCTGACCGCCGAACTGGGCCTTACCACCGAGAGGCTGCTGGGTGATCATCGAGTAGGGGCCGGTGGACCGGGCGTGGATCTTGTCGTCCACCAGGTGGTGGAGCTTCAGGATGTAGGACCAACCCACCATGATGGGCTGGTCGTAGGGGTCACCCGTCCGTCCGTTGTAGAGGGTCACCTTGCCGGTGCCGTTCATGAGGTTGGTGCCGTCGGCACCGTCGGGACGGAGGTTCTCCAGGAGCTCCCGGATCGGGGGCTTGTCACCCCTCGTCTCCTCCTTGGCCCAGCGGGCCCCGTCGAACACCGGGGTGGCGACGTAGACCGAGGGCTGACTGTGGGGCCGGGTCTTGCGAGCCGTGAGGGAGATCGCATCCCCGCCGACCTCCTCGCCGTCCTGATTCCAGCCCGAGCGGGCGGCGTAGCCGAGGTGGGACTCGAGAACCTGACCTACGTTCATCCGGCTCGGCACACCCAGGGGACTCAGGATGATGTCGACAGGGGTGCCGTCGGCGAGGTAGGGCATGTCCTCGATGGGAAGGATCCTGGAGATCACGCCCTTGTTGCCGTGACGGCCGGCCAGCTTGTCGCCGACCGAGATCTTCCTCTTCTGGGCCACGTAGACCCGGACCAGCTCGTTGACGCCCGGGGGCAGCTCATGCTGGTCGTCACGCCGGAAGACCTTGATGTCGGTGACGACGCCCCGTTCGCCGTGGGGAACCTTGAGGGAGGTGTCTCGCACCTCGCGGGCCTTCTCACCGAAGATGGCCCGCAGCAGCCTCTCCTCGGGGGTCAGCTCGGTCTCGCCCTTGGGGGTGACCTTGCCCACCAGCACGTCGCCGGGACCGACCTCGGCCCCGACCCTGATGATGCCCCTCTCGTCGAGGTCGGCGAGGACCTCCTCGGAGAGATTGGGGATGTCCCGGGTGATCTCCTCGGGACCCAGCTTGGTGTCCCGGGCGTCGATCTCGTACTCGTGGATGTGGATCGAGGTCAGGACATCGTCCTTGACCAGGCGCTCGGAGAGGATGATGGCGTCCTCGAAGTTGTAGCCCTCCCACACCATGTAGGCGACCATGAGGTTCTTCCCCAGGGCCAGCTCTCCGCCGTCGGTCGAGGGACCGTCGGCGATGACCGTGCCCTTGACGACCTTGTCGCCCAGGGAGACCTTGAGACGCTGGTTGATGCAGGTGTCCTGGTTGGACCGCCGGAACTTGTAGAGGCTGTGCCGTTGCAGACCCAGCTTGGCGTACTCGACCTCGATCCAGGTTCCGGAGATACCCACGACCTTGCCCTTGTCGGGGGCGATGATCACGTCGGCGGCGTCGCGGGCGGCACGATCCTCGATCCCCGTTCCGATGAACGGGGCCTCGGGGCGGACCACGGGGACCGCCTGGCGCTGCATGTTGGCGCCCATGAGGGCCCGGTTGGCGTCGTCGTGCTCGAGGAAGGGGATCAGGGCGGTGGCCACCGACACGATCTGACGGGGCGAGACGTCCATGAGCTGGACCTCGCTTCCCGGCACGTATCCGACCTCGGTCGTGGCCGCGAAGTAGGTGTCCCTCTCCATCTGGAGTTTCAGGTCGGCCAGGCTCGCCCCCTGGGGGCTCATCCTCACCAGAACCCGCTCATTGGCGAAGGTGCCGTCGGGGTTGAGGGGAGCGTTGGCCTGGGCGACGACGAACTTCTCCTCCTCATCGGCGGGGAGGTAGACGATCTCGTCGGTCACCCGTCCGTCGATGACCTTGCGGTAGGGGGACTCGATGAAGCCGAACTCGTTGACCCGGGCGAAGCTGGCCAGGGCCCCGATCAGGCCGATGTTGGGACCCTCGGGGGTCTCGATGGGACACATCCGGCCGTAGTGGCTGAAGTGGACGTCGCGGACCTCGAAACCGGCCCGCTCACGGGACAGACCACCCGGGCCCAGAGCCGACAGGCGGCGCCGGTGGGTCAGACCCGACAGGGGATTCACCTGGTCCATGAACTGGGAGAGCTGGCTGGTGCCGAAGAACTCCTTGATCGCCGCCACCACCGGACGGATGTTGATCAGGGTCTGGGGGGTGATGGCCTCGACGTCCTGGGTGGTCATCCGCTCCCGGACCACCCGCTCCATGCGGGACAGCCCGATGCGCACCTGGTTCTGGATCAGTTCGCCGACCGAACGGATCCGGCGGTTGGCGAAGTGGTCCTGGTCGTCGAGGCGGTAACCGGGCTCGGCGTTGGCGAGATGCAGCATGTAGGAGACGGCGGCCAGCACCTCGCTGCGTGAGAGCACGGACTGTCCGGGTTCGGGACGCTCCAGCTCGATGCCGAAGAGCTTCTCGAGCCGGTCGATCTCCGGACCCAGCTTGCGGTCGAGCTTGTAACGGCCCACCCGGCTGAGGGAGTACCGGCGCTCCTCGAAGAAGGCGTTGTTGAAGTAGTTGGCGGCCGCCTCGGGGGTGGGGGGCTCACCGGGACGGGCCCTCTTGTAGATCTCGATCAGGGATTCTTCGCGGGTGGGAGCGGACTCCTTGTCCTTCTCCCACTGGCCCTCGAGGAAGGAGAAGTGCTGTACGAAACGCTCCAGGAACCCGGGATGGGACTCCTCGTCGTAACCCAGGGCCCGCAGCAGGACGAACAGGCTGAGCCGGCGCTTGCGGGCGACCCGGCAACCGGCGGTGACGTCCTTGCCGGGCTTGTGCTCGACGTCGAACTCGATCCACTCGCCGCGGTAGGGGTGGATGGTGCCCGTGACCAGCTGGTGCTTGGCCATGTTCCGGAGGCGGTAGCGCTCACCGGGCTGGAAGATCACACCGGGGGAACGGACCAGCTGGGACACCACGACACGCTCGGTGCCGTTGATCACGAAGGTGCCCTTGTCGGTCATCATGGGGAAGTCCCCCATGAACACCGTCTGCTCCTTGATCTCGCCGGTCCCGGAGTTCATGAACCGGGCCCTCACGAAGATCGGAGCGGCGTAGGTCATGTCCTTTTCCTTGCACTCCTCCACGGAGAACTTCGGATAGGGACTGAGATCCTCGTCGTCGGGGTCGAACTCCAGCTCCAGCTTCAGCGACCCGCTGAAGTCGGTGATGGGGCTTATGTCGGCGAAGGTCTCAGCCAGGCCGACATGCAGAAGGCGGTCGAAGGAGCCTTTCTGGATGGCTATGAGGTCTGGGAGTTCCAGAACCTCATCGAGAGTGGCGAACGAATAACGTTCCCGAACCGCGGAGCGAGAAGACAAAGGGGTACTCCCGACGTCACAGAAGGCTGCCCATACCTCCGGAGGGTATGGGCAGAGGGGTGTACTGAGCGCGCGAGGACACGATCAACTCGCCTGGGTGAGACGACAGAACGGCCACGGCATCACGGATGCTACCGGCGGGATGGCCGAATAGCAAACAGCACGCGCCGGTCCGGACCCCACGGGGCCCCGGAACAGCCGGGCGGGACGTCCACCTGGGGTGGCCGAGCCGTCCGAACCGGTTGGCCGACACGATAGGGCCGTGTCCGGCGGGGGTCAAGGAGGCGGTGCGCGACGACGGCCCCACTCCCGGGGGAGTGGGGCCGTCGACCGGTCTCGGAGGGAAGGCCCGCGGGCCCCCTTCGAGAGTTGCTACTTGATCTCGACGCTGGCGCCGGCGGCCTCGAGGGCCTCCTTGGCCTTCTCCGCCTCTTCCTTGGTCACGCCCTCGAGGACGGCCTTGGGAGCGGACTCGACGAGGTCCTTGGCCTCCTTGAGGCCCAGGCTGGTCAGGGAGCGGACCTCCTTGATGGCCTGGATCTTCTTGTCGCCGGGACCGGTGAGGATCACGTCGAACTCGGTCTGCTCCTCGACCTCGGCCTCGCCGCCACCCGCTCCGGGGGCTGCGGCCACGGCCACGGGGGCCGCGGCGGTAACGCCGAACTTCTCCTCGAATTCACTGAGCAGCTCGCTCAGCTCGAGGACGGTCATGTTGCCGATCGCCTCGAGAATCTCGTCCTTGGTCATTGCTGGGACTCCTGTGAAATCGGACCCGCACCCTGCGGATCCCTGGTTGTGTGATCTGTGGTGATGGTGATCACCGGGGCTCAGGCTCCGGTGTCGTCGGTGGGCTCCGCCTCGGCGGCGGTGTCAGCGGGCTCTGTCGCCGGCTCATCGGCCTCTGTCGCCTCCGGGGTCTCCTCGGGGGGAGTGTCCTCGGTCGGGGCCGCGGCCTCGGGGGCGCCGGGGGCGCCACCGGCGTCGATCAGGGCCTGAAGGCCGTAACCGAACTTGGCCATGACCGCATTCATGAGCGCGGCCATCTGCTGCATCGGAGCGGCGAACCCTCCGGCCAGCCGGGCCAGGAGCTCCTCGCGCGACGGCAGGTCGGCCAGAGCCAGAACCTGGGATTCATCCATGAGGGAATCACCCAGGATTCCCCCCTTGATGACCAGGTTCTCGTTCTCCTTGCGGAACGTCTTGAGGGCCTTGGCCACACCGGCCGCGTCTCCCGACACGAAGGCCAGGGCGGTGGGTCCGACCAGCAGGTCCTCCAGCCCTTCGATTCCGAGGTCGGAGACGGCCAGTCGTACCAGGGTGTTCTTGTACACCTTGTACTCGCCGCCGGCTTCCCTGAGGGAGCGCCGGAGGTTGGCCATCGCGCCGACGTCGATGCCGCGGTACTCCGTCAGGAGCACGGCCGTCGAGTCGGCGAACCGCTCGCGGACCTCGGCGACCACTGCGACCTTGTCCGCCCGGGGCGGCCTGGCCGACGGAGTGGCGCTGTCACTGTCACTTGTCGTGTTTTCCATTTCACCTCCTCTCGGATCTCGGTGCTCGCAGACACGTTCACCGTGACCCGAGGCCCCTGGGGGCCGGAGGTTCGGAGTCCGCCTCTTCAGGCACACCTCCCCCGCTGTGACGGGTTCGGTGTCTTAGGGCCGGATGGCCACCGGAGGTCTGGGGCGAGCAAGTTCAGATTCTCAGATCCGTCACCGGATCAGACATTCGATTCTAGCGGTATCCACCTTCGAGCCCCACTCCGGGGCCCACCCGCTCAGGACGGAAGATCACCCGGATCCACCTTGATGCCGTGCTTCTGCCTCTCAGCTGACACACCGCACCGGGTCAGGACGGAAGATCACCCGGATCCACCTTGATGCCGGGGCCCATGGTGGAGGACACGGTGACCTTGCGGAAGTAGCGGCCCTTGGCCGAGGCGGGCTTCACCCGGGCCAGTTCGTCGACCACGGCGTTGAAGTTGGTCATGAGGTCGTCCACGGAGAAGCTGGCCTTCCCCACCGACAGGGCCACGTTTCCGTAGCGGTCGGTGCGGTACTCCACCCGACCACCCTTGAACTCCTTGACGGCCTTGGCCACGTCGGGGGTCACGGTCCCGGTCTTGGGGTTGGGCATCAGGCCCCGGGGGCCCAGCACCCGACCGAGCTTGCCGACGACCGGCATCATGTCGGGGCTGGCGATGGCCACGTCGAAGTCCAGAAAGCCCTTCTGGATCTTCTCGGCCAGATCGGCTCCTCCCACGATGTCGGCCCCGGCCTCCTCGGCGGCGGCGGCGGCATCGCCCTGGGCGAACACCGCCACCCGGACATCTCCACCGGTGCCGGCGGGCAGGGCGACCGTGCCCCTGACCATCTGGTCGGCCTTGCGGGGATCGATCCCCAGCTTGAACACGGCGTCGATCGACTCGTCGAAGTTCGCCGTGGCCAGGGTCTTGGCCAGGGTCAGCGCCGCCTCCGGTTCGTGCAGCGCATCGCGGTCGTAGCGCCGGGTCGCGTCCTCGTATCTCTTGCCCTTGGGCATTTCATTCGCCTTTCGCTACCTCGTTGATCTGACGGCCGACGGGGCGAGGTCCTCCCCGGCCAGACCGTGTTCGGGCCGACGGATCAGCCCTTCACCTCTATCCCCATGGAACGGGCCGTGCCCTCGATCTGGAGCTTGGCGGCGTCCAGGTCATTGGCGTTGAGGTCGGGCATCTTCACCTCGGCGATCTCCGCCACCTGGGCGTCGGTGATGCTTCCCACCACCTCGGTGCCCGGCTCCGATGCGGCCTTGGAGAGCCCGGCCGCGGCCTTGATCAGGATCGAGGCCGGCGGGGTCTTGGTGATGAACGTGAAGGTGCGATCCTCGAAGATCGTGATCTCCACGGGGACGATGGTGCCCCTCTGGGACTCCGTCTGGGCGTTGTAGGCCTTGCAGAAGTCCATGATCGCCACGCCGTGCGGGCCCAGAGCGGTACCCACCGGCGGGGCGGGTGACGCCTGACCGGCAGGGATCTGGATCTTGACTACGGCGGCGACCTTCTTTTTCGCCATGATTGTTCTCCGTGTGTGGATGGAGGCGTGAGGGGGCCTCGCGAGCGACTTGACATGGTGCACCCTGGGGACCGGTTTGACCAGACCCTGGGGCAAAAACCTTGGGAACCTAGAGCTTGCCGACCTGACCGAAGTCCAGCTCGACGGGGGTCTCCCGGCCGAAGATGTTGACCAGGACCTTGAGCTTGAGCTGCTCCTCGTTGATCTCCTCGACCTGACCCTGGAAGTCGGCGAAGGGACCGTCCTTGACCCGGATGGTCTCCCCGACCTCGTAGAGCAGGCGGGGCTTGGTCTTGCGCGGAGTGGGCGACTCGACTCCCTCGACCTTGACCGGGAGGAAGGTCTCGACCTCGCGACGCCGCAGCGGAGTGGGTTTGCCTCCCGGACCGGCGAAGCCGGTGACCCCGGGGGTGTCCCGAATGGCGTGCTGGGTGTCGCTGCCCCGACGGGCCCTGATCAGCAGGTAGCCGGGGAACATCTTCTTCTGCACGACGACCTTGCGGCCGTTCTTGAACTCCATCACGTCTTCCATGGGGACCACCACCTCGAAGATGCGGTCCTCCATGTTCAGTGACTTGATGCGGGCCTCGAGGTTCTGCTTGACCTTCTTCTCGTATCCCGACTGGGTGTGGACCACGAACCATCGTCCGGGACGGTCGAAGGCACTCTCGACCACCTCCGGGGTCCCCTCGAGCAGCTCCTCCTCGTCGAGGACCACCACGTCGCCGTCCGCGGCGTCATCGGATTCTCCGTCGGCCTCGGCTGCGGCGGTGGGGGTGGGGGTGGGGGTGAGGATCTCACCGGTCTCGGGATCGACAACCGGTTCGGGGGCGGAGTCCCCTCCGGTCGCGGCGGGCTCATCCGTGTTCGGCGTGTCGGCAGCGGGGTCGGTGAGGATCTCACCGGTCTCGGGATCGACAACCGGTTCGGGGGTCGCGGTCTGTTCAGATGTCATCGAGGTATCGCTCATCGGTCGGTGTGGGAATCAGTTCGTGGAGAAGAGCCGG
>DRKF01000372.1 GCA_011051915.1 Acidimicrobiales bacterium
CGACCACTGGTTGGACGCCGCGGAGCTGACGCGGGGTCTGCTGGGCGACGCCGCCCCCGCCAATGTGCTGCTGCTGGGCGTCGCATACCAGTCCGGGGCCGTTCCCATGTCGGCGGCGCGGATCGAGGAGGCCATCGAACTCAACGGTGTCGCGGTCGAGCTGAACCTGCGGGCGTTCCGGTGGGGGCGTCTGTGGGCGGTGGACCGTGACCAGGTCGTGGCCGCGGCAGCCGCCGGCGGGACCCGCGACGTGGCGCCCCCGGGGCTGGGGGATTTGCCCCCGAGTCTGCGCGACGCCGTGATCGCTCTGGGCCTGGGGAGTGAGGCGACGGACCGCATCGGGATCTTCACCGCCGACCTGATCGGGTACCAGTCCGAGGAACTCGCCGCCGAGTACCTCGAGTTCGTGGCCCGCACGGAGCGGGTGGAGGCCACCGTGGACGAGAGCGGAGAGCGGCCCCTGACCGAGACGGTGGCCCGAAACCTCCACCGGCTCACCGCCTACAAGGACGAGTACGAGGTCGCCCGTCTGCTGCTGGGGCCGGAGACGGCCGCCGCGGCCGCCGCGGTGGGTGGCCCCGGGGCGAGGGTCTCCTGGCGTCTGCATCCGCCCCTGCTCAAGGCCCTGGGGATGAAGGACAAGATCTCCGTTCCCGCCCGGTTGGGACGGCCCGCCATGTCCGCCCTGGCCCGGGGCAGGAGATTGCGCGGTACCCGCTGGGACCCGTTCGGTCGCACACCGCTGCGGCGCATGGAGCGGGAGCTCCCCGCCGAGTATCGGGCCGCCGTGGACGTCCTGCTGGAGGCGCTGACTCCCGCCAACCACACCGAGGCGGTGAGGATCGCCGATCTTCCCGATCAGGTCCGGGGGTTCGAGGAGCTCAAGGCGTCCCGCATCTCCGCCTACCGGGATGAGTTGTCCCGGAGTCTGGCCCGCTTTCGTTCCTGAGCATCCGCTTCGTAGAGGAGTCGGGTACCGGTCGCCGACGGGATGAACCGTGGGGGAATGGGACTTCGGCCCCTTGGTCGCAGTGACCGGGATGGCCATAATGCGCCCATGGAGCCTGTGATCGATCCCCCCGAGATGGTGGAGCGGCGGGCGGTCATGGTCGAGCGCGACATCGCGGGTCGTGGTGTCAGGGACCCGGGTGTCATCGTGGCCATGGAGACCGTGCCCCGCCATCTGTTCGTGCCCGAGCATCTGGCGGAGTTCGCCTATGACGACAACCCCCTACCCATCGAGGAGGGGCAGACCATCTCCCAGCCCTACATCGTGGCGGCGATGGCCGAGGCGGCGGAGATCAAACCCGGTGACCGGGTCCTCGAGATCGGCACCGGTTCGGGATACGGAGCGGCGGTTCTCAGCCGGATCGCGGGCGAGGTCTGGACCATCGAGAGGCACTGCCCTCTCGCCGACGAGGCCCGCCGCCGTCTCCAGAGGGTGGGATACGACAACGTCCACGTCATCTGCGGGGACGGCACCCTCGGTTGGCCCGAGAACGCCCCCTACGACGCCATCGTCGTGACCGCCGGTGGCCCCCAGGTGCCCACGGCCCTGCTGGAGCAGTTGGCGGAGGGAGGCCGGCTGGTGATTCCGGTGGGCCCCGAGACCCGGGGCCAGTCACTGCTGAGGGTCACCCGCCATGGTGAGGAGTTCCGGGAGGTGAACCTGGGCCCGGTCCGCTTCGTGCCGCTGATAGGCGAACAGGGCTGGGTGGAGCCGGGTTCGGAGCCACTGTTCGAGCCCACCCCGATCGTTCCCCCGCCGCGGCGTGAGGGGCTGGCCGGTTTATCGGATCTGGTCCGGGAGTCCAGCGAGCCCTTCGACTCCATCAACCGGGTCGACCTGGGCGCCCTGATGGACCGGATCGGCGACTCCCAGGTGGTCCTGCTGGGTGAGGCCTCCCACGGGACCTCGGAGTTCTACCGCATGAGGGCCCGCATCACCACCGAACTGATCCTCCACAAGGGGTTCACGGCCGTGGCGGTGGAGGCCGACTGGCCCGACGCCGCCCGGATCGACTCCTACGTGCGACATCGGGCGCCCAGCGGGCCCCGATTCGAGGCGTTCTCCCGCTTCCCGACGTGGATGTGGCGCAACCGGGAGGTCCGCGAGTTCGTACATTGGCTGCACGACCACAACGCCGAGATCGACGACCCTGCCCGTCAGGTGAGTTTCCACGGCCTGGATCTGTACAGCCTCTACCGCTCACGCGACGCGGTGCTCACCTTCCTCGAGAAGCACGATCCCGCGGCGGCGGCCGTGGCCCGGGAGCGTTACAGCTGCCTCACCCCGTGGGAACACGACCCCGCCGCCTACGGGCGATCGGTGGTGACCGGCGAGTTCGAGGGCTGTGAGGACCAGGTCGTGGAGACCCTCACCGACATGCTCAAGAAGAGGCTCGATTACGCCGCCGCCGGTGACGACGCCTTCGTCGAGGCCGCTCAGAACGCCCTCGTGGTGGCCAACGCCGAGCGCTACTACCGGGTGATGTACTACGGCTCGCGCGACTCGTGGAATCTGCGCGACCAGCACATGTTCGAGACCCTGCAACTGGTGCGCTCCTACCGGGGACCCGACGCCAAGGTCGTGGTCTGGGAGCACAACTCCCACGTGGGCGACGCCTCGGCCACCGAGATGGGCGCCCGGGGGGAGCACAACGTCGGGATGCTCACCCGCAGACAGTTCGGTGACGACGCCTACCTGGTTGGATTCGGAACCGACCACGGGACGGTGGCTGCGGCCACGGACTGGGGGGGTCCGATGGAACGCAAGAGGGTGCGCCCCTCCCACCCCGACAGCTACGAGAGGGTCTTCCACGACACCGAGGTGCCGGCATTCCTCACCCCCTTGCGCCACCCCCACCGGGTCGAACTGAGGGAGGAACTCGACGAACCGCGGCTGGAGAGGGCCATCGGGGTGATCTACCGGCCCGAGACCGAACTCCAGAGTCACTACTTCCAGGCCCGCCTGCCCCACCAGTTCGATGAGTTCGTGTGGTTCGACGCCACCCAGGCCGTCATACCCCTCGTGACCCACGAACTCGAAGGGATGCCCGATACCTACCCCTTCGGGCTATGAACGCCGACGTCCTGCCCGCCGAGCCACCTCCTCTCGCCGGCGGCGATTCGGTCTCGGCCGTACTCGGCCGCCTGGCGTGGATGAGGTCCGAGGGAATCTGGCCCTGGGGGATGAGGTACCTGTGGACCGACGGTTTCGGAGTGGTGCTGCTGGTGTCCCTGGCCGAGATCACCGGCGAGGACGCCTATCTCGATCTGGCCGAGGAGGTCGTGACCGAGGTGGATCTGGTGCTGGGTCGTCGCCCCGGATACCGCATCGGTGAGGCCCCCGACCGTGACGGGCAGTACTTCCACTACCTCAGCGTGTGGGAGTACGCCCTGGGAGTGCTCGGCTCCCACCGGCCGGGGTACACGGAGAAGGCTCTCCGTCTGGTGACCGAGGTTCATCCCCATTTCGTGGTTCCCGGGGTGGGCGTCTACTGGAAGATGCTCGAGGACCTCAGCGGCCCCTACCCGGGATTCGGCCTGGGAGGTCTCGATCCGTATCAGGGCCTGGCCGTCTACCGCTACCTCGACGCCGGCACAGGGGTACTGTCCCGCGAGATCGGGGAGATGGCCGATCTGGTGGAGAGGTCGTGGCGGGAGATGATCGTCACCCAGGATCTGGGTCTGGGGATGATGCTCTGGTCGGCGGCGCTCTCCGACGCCCTGGTACCCGGTGAGGAATGGACCGGCGCCCACATCCGGCGAGGTCTCACCGTCCTGGACCGGATGTGGATCGATCCTCCCGGGTACTTCTGCCGCCAGCCGGAGCTACCCCGAACCCGGTTCGCGTTCACGAACTACGGAGTCGCCCTCGGACTCGAGTCGGTGCATGCGCACCCCGAGCGGGTGGCGGCACTCATCGCCTACTTCGACACCTACCGTTCCGGCGACCACTACGACCGTGAGGCCATCACCCACGTCATGGGCTGTGTCGCCCGGCTGCCCGGGAGTTTCCTGCCTCCGACCGGGGGGTGAGCACCGTCGGGAAGGGTTGACTCCGGCTCCCCGACCGGGGCGACGAAACGCCGGGCACCATCGGCGCGCTGTGTGCTCCGGCCCTCAGTGTCGGCTCCCGTCTGCCGATTGATCAGGGAAGGACCAGGGAGCCCGACGTGCCGGCGACACCAGCCGAAACACCCGAACCGAGCACGAGTCGGTCCGACGAACGCGCCCGGGAGGCCGAGCCCTCACCGATGCCATCGGCGGTGCTGCACTCCGAGGACCGCTACCGGGCCCTGGTGAGGAACGCCCCGGTCGGGATTCTCTACGCATCCGTCGACGGAGACTGCGAGTACGCCAACCCGGCCATGTCGGAGATGGCGGGTCAGGGTGTCGAGGAACTACTGGGGCAGGGCTGGCGACGTGCCGTGCACCCCGACGACCGCAGAGGGCTGTGGGACCACCTGGTGCGGGCCGAGGAGACCGGTGAACGGGTGTCCATGGAGCACCGCCTGGTGAGGCCCGACGGTTCGGAGATCGTGGTTCTCACCCACGTGTCGCCCGTGTTCGACCGATCGGGCCGGGTGACGGCCTATGTCGGCTTCACCGAGGACGTCTCGGACCGCAAGACCTTCGAGGGACGTCTCCGTCATCAGGCCACCCACGACGCTCTCACCGGTCTACCCAACCGGAGTCTGCTGGTGGACCGCCTCGACCGGCTGCTCATCCGTCGCCGCAGTGCCGGTGAGGTGATGCTGATGTTCCTGGACCTGGACCGGTTCAAGCAGGTGAACGACGTGTACGGCCACTCCGCCGGTGACGAACTCCTCAAGGTCGTGGCCGAGAGACTGAAGGCCGCGTTCCGCGAGGAGGACACCATCGCCCGCTTCGGCGGGGACGAGTTCGTGATCCTGGCGGGCGACGTGGTCGACGAGCACGCCGTGCACCGTCTGGCGAACCGGGTGGTGGAGAGTCTGGCTGAACCCATCGAGCTGTCCATGACCACCGCCTCGGTCTCGGCGTCGGTGGGGGTGGCGGTGGCCCGGCCGGGAGACACCGCCGAGAGTCTCATCCGGGATGCCGACATCGCCATGTACCGGGCGAAGTCGGCCGGCCGGGACCGCTTCGTGGTGTTCGACAGCCAGCTCCGGGCCCACATCGACAATCTCATGGCTCTGGAATCGGACCTGGAGCGGGCTCTGGAGGGCGAGGAACTGGAGATCCACTTCCAACCCAAGGTGGCCACCGACTCGCGCACCCTGGTGGGAGTGGAGTCCCTGATCCGCTGGCGGCACCCCGATCGAGGCCTGCTGCTGCCGGCGGAGTTCCTCCCCGTGGCCCAGGAAGCGGGCCTGATGGACGAGATCAGTGACCGGGTCATCCGGGAGTCGTGCCGCCAGGCGGCCATCTGGGATGCGATGGGGCCCCCGCGCCGGATCCACGTGTCGGTCAACGTGTCGGCCACCGAACTGGCCGGCGACATGCTGTTCGACCGGATCGTGTCGGCGATCGTGGACTTCGATCTGGATCCGTCGCTGCTGTGCATCGAGATCACCGAGGGAATGCTGGTCGACGACTTCGGCCTGAGCAGTCTCCGGATCGACGCCCTCCGTCAGATCGGGGTGCGGGTGGCCCTGGACGACTTCGGCACCGGGTACTCCTCGCTGAGCTACCTGAGTCGCCTGCCCGTCGACGAGATCAAGATCGACCGCAGCTTCGTCAGCAAGCTGGCGGCCGGGGACGGCCATCCCGATGCGGGGCGGGAGAGCCGCCTGGTCTCGGCCATTCTGGGCATGGCGGAGATATTCGCCCTCGACGTGGTGGCCGAGGGGGTGGAGACCGAGGAACAGTTCCGGGTGCTCGCCGACATGGGCTGCCCGGTCGTCCAGGGTTTCCTCGTGGCCCCGGCCCTGCCCCACGGCAACGGCTTCCTCGAGGAGCTGGTCTCCGGCGTACCGTTCGAACTCGACGCCGTGTCGCTGATGCCGTCGGCCTGAGGGGCCGCACATCCCGGCGGGCGGAACGGGTCAGTCGCCCAGCTTCACCGCGGTGCGCAGGGCGAGGTCGATCATGGAGTCCAACGAGGTCTGCCGATCCTCCGAGGACATCCTCTCCCCGGTGGCCAGGTTGTCGGTGACGGTCATCATCGCCGCTGCCCGGCGCTTCTCGGTGAGAGCTATTCCGTAGAGGCCGGCCGCCTCCATCTCCACGGCCAGAATCCCCGCCGCCGCCAGGCGATCCATGATCGTCTCGTCGGGAAGATAGAAGAGATCGGAGGAGAAGATGCCGCCCATCACGACCGAGGTGCCCGATTCCCGGGCGGAGTCGTCGATGGCCCTCACTATCTCGTAGCTGGCGGTGGCGGCCAGGTCGAAGCCCATGAGGCGCATCCGGTTGGTGTTGGAGTCGGTGGACGCTCCCACACCCACGACCACGTCCCGGAGCGAGAGGTCGGGGGCCAGTCCTCCACAGGTGCCGATCCGGATGATGTTCTGAACTCCGTACTCGCGGTACAACTCCGTGGCGTAGATCGAGATCGAGGGGATCCCCATGCCCGAGGCCATCACCGAGACCCTCTGCCCGGAGAAGGTGCCGGTGTACCCCAGTATCCCCCTGACCTCGGTCACGAGACGAGCGTCCTCGAGGTGGTGTTCGGCCACGTAGCGGGCCCGCAGTGGATCCCCGGGCATCAGTACCGTGGCGGCGAAGTCGTCGGGCTGGGCGGCTATGTGCGGAGTGACCATGGAAGCACTGTAGGCGCTGCCTTCCGGCCCCGGGTTGGTTGTGTGGTCCGGTTCCGGTCGGTCCCGCGACAGGGCGGTGGGGGCGATCTACCCTTGGGTGCCGGCAGGTCGACGGGGAAGTCTCCGACCGTGCCGGTGGGTTACCCGGCGGTGGGGCGGCGAGCCGGCCGACCCCAGGGAGAAGGGAAGACACGACAGTTGCTGGACCATCGACTCAGGGCCGGGTTGGCTCCGGCGCTGGAGAGGCCGGCCGGGAGACTGGCGCGTGTGGGGTTCCCGGCGGACCTGATGACCGCCGTGGGTCTGGGTCTGGGTCTGGCCGGGGCGGTCGCCCTGGGTGGAGGTCACAGTCTCATCGCCCTGGTGCTGTTCCTGGCCGGTCGGCTGGCCGATGGCCTCGACGGCCCCGTGGCCCGGCTGTCGGGCCGGATGCGCGCTCCCGGCGCGGTGCGCCGGGGTGGCTACGTCGATCTCGGCGCCGACATGATCGTGTACATCGCCTATCCGGTGGCCCTGGCCGTGGGCCGCCCCGGACTGGGTACCGCGGTGGTCTGTCTGTTGGGCGCCTACGCCCTCAATCTCGCCACCCTGGTGGCGGCATCCCGTTCGGGCCGATTCGACCGTGTCCACGGTGACGGCCGCTCCCTGGTGTTCACGCCGGGTCTGGTCGAGGGGGCGGAGACCATTGCGGTCTACTCCCTGTGGACTCTGTTCCCGAGCTGGTCGGCGCTGCTGCTGTGGCTCCTGACCGGTGCGGTGGTCATCACAGCGGTTCAGCGCCTGAGGATGATGAGGACGGTCCCAACCCGACTCTGAGTCCGGGCCCGACTCTGAACGGTCAGTGGGCGCCGGGCCGGTCCCGGGATCAACCGGCGGCGGTCTCCACTGGCACACCGGTGCGGTCAGTACGGGCGATGGACCTGACTATCAGCCCACTGACCACGATGAACGCGGCCAGCAGCCCCACGCTCACGAAGAAGCGGGCGGACCCGGGATTGTCCAGGCTGCTTCCGGCCGTGACGAACAGGATGGAGCCGGGAATGATGCCCACCGCGGTGCCCAGCACGTAGTCGCGGGTGGGCAGACGGGTCAGTCCGGCTCCGTAGTTGACCAGGTTGAACGGCAGGATCGGCAGGAGCCTCAGGGCCAGAACCGACTTGAGGGGGCTCACACCCACGAAGTCGTCGACCCGGTCCACTCCCCGTCCCGCGATCGACCTCACGGCGTCTCGACCCAGCCATCGCCCCAGGAAGAAGGCGGCGGTGGCCCCGATGGTGGCTCCGATGACGGTGACCACCGTGCCCAGCAGCGGACCGAATAGCAGACCGGCGGCCGCGGATCCGACCGATCCCGGAGCCAGGGCGATCGTCAGCAGGGCGTAGGCCCCGACGAACACGACGGGGGCCAGCCACCCGGCATCGTCCACGGTGGTGGTCAGTTCGTCGAGGCTCGTGACTCCCGAGCCGCGCGCCGCGGCCAGAGCCGCCACCACGATCGCCACGAGGATCAGGAGCCGCCCCCAACGGACGACGGCACTCTGACCCGGTACCTCGGTGTGGGTGTCGGACGTCGGTCCTCCGGCGCCGGAGTTCTCCACGCCGGTATCTTCGGTGGTCATGTCGTGTCCCCGGTGGTCGGTGTCGTCGGCGGGATCCTCTGTCGGCTCGCGGTTCGGTCCTGATCCGCGCTCTCGAGGGTCGAAACACGCTGGGCACCACGAAGGTTCCCCTTCAGGGGAAAGGAACGCCGGTCCGACCGGGTTCAGTTCCAGGTGAGATACGACCTGGCTGTCATCGGAGGCGGAACGGCGGGCCTGGTGGCCGCCCTGGTGGCGGCCGGAATCGGAGGCCGCACCGTCCTCATCGAGGCGGAGCGGACCGGAGGGGACTGCCTCTGGACCGGCTGTGTGCCCTCCAAGAGCCTGATCGCGGCGGCCGGGGTGGCCCACGCCGTGGACCACGCCGCTGCCATGGGTCTGGGCGAGGTTCAACGCGGACCGGTCGATCTGGGTGAGGTGATGGACCGGATCGGTCGGGTCCAGGCCCGGATCGAACCCCACGACAGCGCCGAGAGGCTGAGGTCGGAAGGGGTGGAGGTGGTGCCGGGCCGGGCCGTGTTCACATCGGACCACGAGGTCGCCGTCGACGGTCGCCGCATCCGGTTCCGCAAGGCGGTCGTGGCCACCGGGTCGGCCCCGGTCGTTCCCCCAATCCCCGGGTTGGGTCCCGACGGGGTCACACCCCTGACCACCGATTCGGTGTGGTCCCTTCGCCGGCTTCCGTCGCGTCTGGTGGTGGTCGGTGGAGGAGCGGTCGGGTGCGAGCTGGGACAGGCCTTCTCCCGCCTGGGGTCGGAGGTGACCCTCGTGGAGATGACACCGCGCCTGCTGGGCCCCTTTCCCGCCGGGGCGGCGGAGGTCCTGGCCGAGGTCTTCGCCTCCGAGGGGGTGGCGGTCCGCACCGGGGTGTCGGTGGCGAAGGTCGAGCCCGCGACGGGAGGTGATTCCGGGGACGGAGGAGCCGGTACGGCCGTGCTGTCCGACGGTGGGAGGGTGGGGTTCGACCGGATCCTGATAGCGGCGGGAAGGCGCCCTCGCACCGCCGGGCTGGGGCTCGAAGCGGCCGGGGTGACGCTGGCCCCGAATGGGGCGGTGGTCGTCGACGACCGGCTGCGAACCTCCAGCACCAACATCTACGCCGCCGGCGACGTCACCGCCGAGCTGCCCCTGACACCGGTGGCGGCCATCCACGGGCGTCATGTGGGCCAGCACGCCATGTTGGGAGTCGGGCGACCGGCCTCCCTTGCGCTGTTGCCCCGAGTGGTGTTCACCGCACCTGAGGTGGCGACCGTGGGTGAGGTGACCGGAGAAGGCGACAACGCGCTCCGGAGGATCCGGTTCAACCACTCCGATCTGGACCGGGCGTTGGCGGCCCATGAGACATGGGGCTTTACCGAGGTGGTGGTCGACGGTGAGGACCGGGTGCTGGGAGCGACGGTCGTGGGCGCCCGAGCCGGGGAGACCATCGTGCCGTGGCGGACCGCGGTGGAGCAGGGTTCCAAGGTGACGTCGATGGCCGTACCCTTGGCCTACCCGAGTTGGGCGGAGGCCAATGCCAAGGTCGGTGAGCTGGCCCTGAGGAGAAAGTACGATCGACCCGCCCTCAGGAGACTGGGCCGGATGGCGGTGAGGGCCCGACGCGTGGCGGGGGTCGGTCGCCGCTGACAGCCGGGGCGGAGGCGTGCTTCCCGAGCGACCGGCAGGAGGCGTTGCCCTGGCAGCGACTCGCCTGCGTCCATCGGTGTGGCGTTCCACGGGCCGGGGTGTGAGCGGGGGTCCCCGTCTGGGACAATTGACCCATGAACGATTCGCATCGCAAGGCAGTCGACGAGCTACTGGAGAAGGTCGCCGCCCACGAGAAGGCCCACGGACCCGACACCGATCTCGCCAAGGTGGCCGAGGCGGCCCGGGCCCATCGC
>DRKF01000373.1 GCA_011051915.1 Acidimicrobiales bacterium
GCCCGCCTGTTGATGGGAACCGGGGTGTTGGGTCTCACCGGGCCGGCCTTCGCCGAGGCCGATGCCGATTCGGCCAACCCGGCCCTGTGCCGCATCACCGAGGACCTGGTGTTCACCGAGCCCTACACGGAGTATGTGGACACCACCGGGCGCCGGGCGGGGATTCCCCAGTACTTCCCCGAGCTGTCCGGGCTGGTGGCCGAGCTGAGGGCGGATCGGGATCTCCTCGACGGGGTGAGCGCCCTGAAGTACACCTTCATGACCCGTCACGAGGCACTCATCCACGGAGATCTGCACACCGGTTCGGTCATGGTCCGCCTGGGGGGGCAGGCCGCACCCGACGGAGGTCCGGCACCGGGGGACCGCAGGGCCCGGGCCAAGGCGTTCGACGGTGAGTTCTGCTTCTACGGGCCCATAGCCTTCGATCTCGGAGCCCTGTTCGGGAACTGGCTGCTGGCCCTGGGCCGGGCCCGGGCCCTGGGTCGCGACGAGCAGGCGGCATGGCTCGAGACCCTGCCCTCCTCGGCGTTCGAGGCTTTCACCGCGGAGTTCTGGCGGCTGTGGCCCAACCGGGTCGACCAGAGCTTCACCGAGGGATTCGCCCGAGGCCGACTGCGCCGGATCGAGGCCGAGGCCATCGGGTTCGGCGGAACCAAGGCCATCAGGCGGCTGATCGGTTTCGCCCGGACGACCGACATCGACACTCTCGGTCCCGACGAGAGGGGACCGGCCGCCGAGTTCGTGCTGCGAACCGCGGCCCGCTGGGTCGTCGGACGGGATTCGCTGCGTGTCGGTGAGATCATGGCGGTGGAACCATGATCGATTCCCGGGGCTGCTGATCGTGGGCTCGGAGCCGACCGCTTCGTGGTCGTGGCGGCGGCCCTGTTGCCGGGGTGTTCGACCACTCACCGGGCACCAACGGGCCCATTGGGCGCCCTGATCCGCGCGCCCATGGTGAGCCCCGGCGGTGTCGCGATCGGGGGCGGCTCGGGCGGTGCCGGCGACCGTTAGGGTGGCCCCGGATCCGACGATCGAATGATGGACGCCCCATGAAGTGGAAGAACCTCGAACGCAGCTCCAACACCCGTGACCGGCGGGGTCAGGGGGCCAAGGTGGCCGGCGGGGTCGGGGGTCTGGGGATCATCGGCGTCCTGCTGATGATGTTCCTCGGGAATCTCGGTGGGGGAGGCGGCGGAACCGGAACCGGGGATCTCGGGGGCCTCAGCGATCTGCTCAACGGGGGTCAGGCGCCGGCCCAGCAGGCACCTCCCCCTCAGAACGACGAGGACTTCCAGTTCTTCTCCGCCGTGCTGGGAACCAC
This sequence comes from Acidimicrobiales bacterium, assembly GCA_011051915.1. GTDB lineage: Bacteria > Actinomycetota > Acidimicrobiia > Acidimicrobiales > Poriferisodalaceae > DRKF01. The sequence continues at coordinate 1,322 of DRKF01000373.1, forward strand.
CGAGACCGTCTGGGGGGACATCTTCGCCAACAGCGGACTCACCTACGAGCCGGCCACCCTGGTGCTGTTCTCCGGATCGACGCCCTCCGGCTGTGGTGGCGCCACCTCGGCGATCGGACCCCACTACTGCCCCAACGACCGCACCATCTACCTCGACACCGATTTCTTCGACGAGCTGCGCAGCCGATTCGGAGCCCAGGGCGGCGATTTCGCCGAGGCCTACGTCCTGGCCCACGAAGTCGCCCACCACGTCCAGAACGAGTTGGGCACCATGGAGGAGGTTCAGCGGCTCGAGCAGCAGAACCCCGGCGATGCCAACGACCTCTCGGTGCGGACCGAACTCCAGGCCGACTGCTACGCCGGGGTGTGGGCGTTCTCGATCTACCAGAGGGAGGACGTCCTCGAACCCGGGGACATAGAGGAGGCCCTCGATGCCGCCGCCGCCGTGGGCGATGACCGGATCCAGCAGGCCGCCACCGGTCGGGTCAACCCCGAGAGCTTCACCCACGGGTCGGCGGCCCAGAGGGTGGAGTGGTTCAACCGGGGTTTCGAGTCGGGCAGTCCGGCCCGGTGCGACACTTTCAGCACGAATCCCTGAGACGGGTACCGGCTCACGTTCAGAGGTCGATGCCGAACCAGTCGGCCAGCGTGTCGCGGACGAGAGAGCCGGTGCGGGCGGCGTGTAAGACCCGATAGGCGTCGGCGAGCAGGCCGGGGCCCTCGTCTCCGTCGCCGTACTCCCAGCCCCCCGGACCGGCGCAGGCATCCAGAGCATCGTAGACGGCGTCGTAGCAGATATTCGGTTCGAGGGATGCACCCCCCGAGTACAGGCCCCCTTCCAGCATCCCGGGAACCGAACCGGCGTCGGCTTCCAGTCCGTACCGGCCGAGTCGTGTTCCCACTCCGGTGTGCCGTTCGAGGCACTGCTCGTCGACGTTCTCCACGGGGCGGCATCTCTGTCCCTGATCGGAAGACCGGTCCTTGCCCTGAGGGTTGGTCGTCTCGTCCACCCACTCGGTGACGAATCGGAGCTTCTCGTACCACGGCTGATCGGGGTTGATGCCCTGGCCGCGGGACCAGTTCTCGGTGCGGAGGAATACATGGTCGATCGAAACCGTGTCACGGGAGCCGATGAAGGGAGCCGTGCAGACCTCGACACCGCCCCGGGCGGTGCTCCGGGTTCCGGTCGGGTCACCCATGTTGACCGGGTCGCTCCCGCCGTAAACGTAGAGATTCGCCTGTCCGCCGTCGAAGGCGAGGGGGTCGCGAGTCAGGAATCGGCTGGTGCGGGGGTCGAGCACCCTGCGGCCCAGATGAACCAGACCGGTACTCCGGTCGTGCAGGCCGCCGGAGAACCCGAAGGGTTGGAGTCCCGGATCGGAGTCGAACACGATCCGACCGAGTGGGTCGTAGTCGATCATCTCCAGGACCTCGCCGTCGGCGGCATTCACCACCATGCGGACATCACCACGATGGTCGGTGATCAGGCACAGGGTGTCGTCTTCGCCCACCAGAACCCGAGGGCCGTTCGCGCCGTCCCCCACGCAGATTCTCCATACTCCGTCGGAGCCGGCAACCGCAGCGGGCCGGGTACCTCGCCACAGCACGCGCAGTTGGGGCGCCCCGTCCATCGATGACTCGATGAGCCGACCCAGGCCGTCATGGACGTGGTCCACGTGAGATCCGCCGGCGTCCTCGGCCCAGTCAACGGTCCGAAGGGAGTCGAGGGCGTCGAAGGTGTAGCTCCGCTGGTCGTCGCCGAGGACCTCCCCGGCCGGTCCGGTGGCGATCTCGTGGCCGTCCAGGAACAGGAGGCGGTCGTCGAGGCCGTAGCGGGCGCTCGTCGTCGAGTCCGGCCTGTGGTAGGCGACGGTGTTGCCGTTGTCGTCCCGTTCGAGCTCCAGCGAGGGGACACCGTCGATCTCGACCCGACTCAATCCGTCGGCCTCGTACTCATAGGTGATGGTGCGGGAACCTCGACGATCGGTCTCCGTCGTCTCGATCACCCGGCCTCTCTCGTCCCTCCGGATGTCCTGACGGAACAGGACCTCGGATCCCGACTCGGCGCTGAGAGAGGAGACTGCGCCCCGGTCGTCGTAGTCGGTGACCACCGTGACCGAATCGATCCGGCAGCGGCGAACGAGTCTGTCCTCGCACCCGCGCTCCAGATACATGGGCCCGAACCGGA
>DRKF01000374.1 GCA_011051915.1 Acidimicrobiales bacterium
TCGATCATCGACTTCGAGATGGACCTCACCCTGGACAACTGGCGCTTCTTCGCCCACTCCCCGCGTTTCATGGAGGGCAAGGCGGCGGCGGAGTACGTCGACGACGCCACCTCCTACATCCGTCGGGATCCCCTGGGGGTCATCGGTTCGATCGCCCCCTGGAACTATCCCCTCAACATGGCCACGTGGAAGCTGGCCCCCGCCCTGGCGGCGGGGAACACCGTGGTACTCAAGCCCTCGGAGCTGACCCCCTACTCGGCCCTGAAGCTGATGGAGATCACCTCCGACATCCTGCCCCCCGGGGTGGTCAACGTCGTCTGCGGTCGGGGCCCGGAGGCCGGTGAGTCCATCGTGGCCCACCCCGACGTGGCGATGGTGTCGATCACCGGCAGCGTTCGGGCCGGCAAGGCGGTGGCCGCCACCGCGGCGCAGACCCTCAAGCGGGTGCACCTGGAGCTGGGAGGCAAGGCCCCGGTGATCGTGTTCGACGACGCCGACGTGGAGGCGGTGGTGGCCCACCTGCAGGAGAGCGCCTACTACAACTCCGGTCAGGACTGCACCGCACCGTGCCGGATAATCACCGGGGCGGGGGTCCACGACGACTTCGTGGAGGCCATGACCGAGGCCACCCGCCAGGTGACCGTGGGTGACCCCGCCGATGCCGAGGTGGCCATGGGCCCCGTGGTTTCCGCCGCCCAGGCCGAGCGGGTCGCCGGGTTCGTCGACCGGGCGGTGGCGGCCGGGGCCACGGTGACCACCGGCGGATCGCGCCTCGACCGCGAGGGCTGGTTCTACCAGCCGACCGTGGTCATCGGGGTCGATCAGGGGGCCGAGATAGTGCAGCGGGAGGTGTTCGGACCCGTGGTGACCGTCCAGTCGGTTCCCGATGAGGCCACCGCCCTGGCCTGGGCCAACGACGTCGACTACGGCCTGGCCGCCAGTGTGTGGACCTCCGATGTGGGCCGGGCCATGAGGATGTCACGGGAGCTGCAGTACGGAACGGTGTGGGTGAACGACCACATCACCATCTGCTCGGAGATGCCCCACGGGGGGTACAAGCAGTCCGGCTACGGCAAGGACATGTCCATGTACGCCCTGGAGCACTACACCGAGATCAAGCACGTGATGATCAAGCACTGAAGCCGATCATCTCCTCCCGGTGGTGATGATCAGGCACTGAGCTGTCCGGCTCCGGTACCGGACCTCGAACCGGCCGTGGTGATGGGATGGCGAGGTGGCCGGACCCCGGCCCGACGGCCCCGGGGTCCGGCGCTGAAGGCTCAGCCCTTGGCCTGGGTGAAGTAGTCCTGGTAGTTGATCTCGAAGTCCCCGGTGTCCTCGATGAACTCCAGCTTGGCCAGGGTCTCAGGGGTCGGGTAGATCGAGGGGTCCTCCAGGATCTCGGGGTCGATGAACTCCTCGGCCGCCTGGTTGGGGCTGGCGTAGAAGTTGAAGTTGGTGAGGGCGGCGCCGTTCTCGGCGTCCAGGATGAAGTTGATGAAGGCGTGGGCCGTGCAGGGGTGGGGAGCGTCGGCGAGGATGGCCATGTTGTCCACCCAGCGGGTTCCGCCCTCCTTGGGCACGAAGTAGTAGAAGTGCTCGTAGGCGTCGTAGTCGTCGGTGCTGGCCCCGTCGAAGGCGGCGAAGAAGTCACCGCTGTAGCCGTGGGCGATGTCGACCTCGCCACCGACCAGCAGGTCCTCGAACTGGTCGGAGTCGAAGGCGGCCACGTTGTCGACGGCGGCGGCCAGCACGTCGCGGGCCTCGGCCAGCTCGTCGAGGTTGGTGGTGTTCAGTGAGTACCCCAGGTACTTCAGCGCCGCCCCCATGGTTTCGCGCGGGTCGTCCAACAGGGAGATCTTGCCCTTGAACTGGGACGCCATCTCGGGGTCGAAGATCAGTCCCCAGCTCTCATCGAAGTCCTCTCCGACGTTGTCCAGATTCACCCCGATACCGGTGGTGCCCCACTGGTAGGCGACGGAGTAGGCCCCCTCGGGATCGAACGGCAGTCCGCTCCGGAACTCCGGTGCCAGGTTCCCGAGGTTGGGGATGGCGTCCCTGGTCAGGGGCAGGAGCAGGTTCTCCTCGATCATGATGGCGACCATGTAGTCGGAGGGGACGACCACGTCGAAGCCGGGGTTCCCGTTGGAGACCCGGGCGAACATGTCCTCATTGGAGGGGAAGAAGTCCTCGGTGACCTTCACCCCGAGCTGATCCTCGAACTTGGTGATCAGCTCGGGGTCTATGTACTCGCTCCAGTTGTAGAGGTTGAGGTCGCCGTCGGTCTGCCCGGGCGTGCACTGGGCTCCGGCGGCCATGGCCTCCGTCGGCTCGGGGGAGGCCGGGGCTTCCGTTCCGGAGTCCCCGGCGCCGGTCTCCGCGCCGGTCTGGGTGCCGGAGCTCCCGGAGCTGTCTCCGCAGGCTGCCGCCAGCAGGGTGACGGCCACGAGCAGGGCCAGAAGCATTCTTTTCATTGTGTTCCCTCCATGGACAGGAAGATCGGGTCAGGGTTTCGGTTCGGACGGTCGGGGTCAGTCACTGCGGCTGAGGGTCCTCTGGGTGAGCAGGGACAGGGCCACCAGGGCGATGGAGATGGCCAGGATGATCATCGACACCGCGTTGATGAGGGGGGTCACGTCCTTTCGGAGCAGGCCGAAGACGTACACGGGCAGGGTGGTGGAACCCAGGGCGGCCACGAAGCTGGAGATCACGACATCGTCGAAGCTGGTGGTCAGGGCCAGCAGGGCCCCTCCGATGATGCCGGGCATGATCTGGGGCAGGGTGACCCGCCAGAAGGTCCGCCAGCGGTTGGCGTAGAGGTCGGCGGCGGCCTCCTCCACCGAGGGATCCATGTCGGCGATTCGGGCCCGCACCACCACCGACACGAAGGAGATGTTGAATGCCACGTGGCTGAGCACGAGGCTGTCGATTCCCGAGGAGGTGTCGATGCCGGGGACCAGACTGATGAGGTCCGAGGCCCGCGAGAAGAACAGCAGCAGCATGACGGCCATGGCCACGTCGGGGATGATTATCGGCAGGTACAGGATGGCGTCGAACACCATGCGGCCCCGCCAGCGGTAGCGCTCCAGGGTGAGGGCCGAGAGGGTGCCCAGCACCACGCTGATGACCGTGGAGATGACCGCGACCCTGATCGACACCGACATGGCCGAGGTGACGTTGGCGTTGTCGAGGGCGGCGCCGTACCAGTCGTTGGTGAATCCCGACCAGATGCTGATGGAGTTGGAGTTGTTGAAGCTGAAGACGAACAGCACCACTATCGGGGCGTAGAAGAACACGAACACCAGGGCGCTGAACCCGGTGAGGAGTCCGCGGGCCGCGCCCCGGGGAGCGGCGGTGGAACGGCTGGCGCCCTTCACAGGGTCCGACCTCCGGTGCGGAAGTACACGATGGTGCCGGCCAGCATCACGACCAGCACGACCACCGAGAGGGCCGACCCGAGGGGCCAGTTCCGGGCCTGGAGGAACTGCCCGACTATGTAGGAGCCCAGCAGGGGGTCCTTCCCGCCGCCCAGCAGGGCCGGGGTGATGTAGGCCCCGAAGCTGGGAACGAAGACCAGGATCGAACCGGCGATCACCCCGGGGCGGGAGAGGGGCCACACGACCCGCCGGAAGGCGCCCCAGCCCGAGGCGTAGAGGTCCCGGGAGGCCTCCACCAGGCTCCAGTCGATACGTTCGAGGGCGGCGTAGAGGGGCAGCACCATGAACGGCAGGAAGCCGTAGACCATGCCCAGGACCACCGCCTTCTGGGTGAACAGGATGCGTCCGTCGCCGAGCCCCAGAGCCCCCAGGAGGCGGGTCCCCAGGCCGTTGGAGTCCAGCAGCACCCGCCAGGCGTAGGTGCGCACCAGGAAGTTGGACCAGAAGGGGATCATCACCCCGATCAGCAGCAGGTTGCGCACCACCGGCTTGCGGGTGGAGATGAAGTAGCTCAGGGGGAAGGCCAGGGCCAGACAGATCAGGGTGGTGATGATGCCCAGACCCAGGCTGCGCCAGGCCACGGTGCGGATCAGGTCCGAGGAGATGATCTTGGAGTAGGCGTCGGTGTTCCAGCTCTCGTAGGCGGTGCGGCCGGTCCGGGTCCGGGTGGCGAAGGAGGTGACGACCACGAACCCGAGGGGGATCACGAAGAAGACGGTCAGGTAGACGATGCCGGGGAGGGCCAGCAGCAGACCGAGTCGGGACCGGGCCTTCTCGTCGCCCGCCTCGAGATCGCTGAGGGGCCGGGCACCGGTGGGTTCGGCGATCGCCAGGGCCGGCTCGGTGTCTATCGGCACACCGTCACCTCCCCGGGCGTGGGGTCGCTGGTCATCGGGCCTCCACCAGGCTGGCGTCGACGGGGTCGTAGCCCACCCACACCTCGGTTCCGGGATCGAACCGGGGCATCGAGGCTCCGGCGGGGGTCCTGACCTCCACCGACATCCAGTCGATCTCGACGTCGTAGACCATGGCGTTGCCCAGGTAGACGGCCCGTCGGATGGTGCCGGGCACGCGGTGGGCGGAATCGGTGGTGTCCTCCCCGGGGTCGCGGGGCGTGAGGTTGAACTTCTCGGGCCTCACGGTGAGGGCGACCGCGGTGCCCGCCGGGAGTTCGGAGCTGACCCTCACCCGGGCGCCGTTGGCGAGTACCAGCTCGTCGGAGGAGGCGAGGGTCCCCTCCAGGAAGTTGGTGCGGCCGATGAAGTCGGCCACGAAGCGGGTGGCCGGCCGTTCGTAGATGTTCTCCGGTGTGTCCACCTGCAGCAGGCGGCCCTCGTGCATGACGGCGATGCGGTCGCTCATGGTGAGGGCCTCCTCCTGGTCGTGGGTGACGTAGATGAAGGTGATCCCGACGTCGCGCTGGAGGGCCTTGAGCTCGCCCTGCATCTCCTGACGCAGCTTGAGGTCGAGGGCGCCCAGGGGTTCGTCCAGGAGCAGCACCTTGGGCCGGTTGACCAGGGCCCGGGCCAGGGCGACCCGCTGCTGCTGGCCTCCCGAGAGCTGTTCGGGTTTGCGGTCCTCCATACCGCCGAGGCGCACCAGATCTATGGCCCAGCGGACCGCCTCGCGCCTCTCGGCCCTGGGGACCCTTCTCATCTCCAGACCGAAGGCGATGTTGCGGGCCACCGTCATGTGGGGGAACAGGGCGTAGGACTGGAAGACGGTGTTGACGGGACGCTTGTCGGGGGGTTCGAGACCCATCTCCTCGCCGAAGATGGTGATGGAGCCCGCCGTGGGGTAGTCGAGCCCGGCGATCATCCGCAGGGTCGTGGTCTTGCCGCAGCCCGACGGGCCGAGCAGTGAGAAGAACTCACCGTCGCCTATCTCCAGTTCCAGGTCGGCAACCGCGGTGACGTCGTCGAACCGCTTGGTCACCCCACTCAGGACCACCGCCGCTTGGTGGTTGCGCTCCGCCGGAGTCGAAGCCGACCGTGGGGGGATGTCGGTCTGGTACCCAGCCGGTGGGTGGTTGCGCTCCGCCTGGTTCATGCCGCCGTCGGTCTCCCTCCCGAGCGGGCCCCCGAGGATCGCCCACTCCACGGAATCGGCACTATAGTCGTACCAAACCCACTGATGCGA
>DRKF01000375.1 GCA_011051915.1 Acidimicrobiales bacterium
AACAGATCCTGAATCGTCTCCGCAACATCAACAGCCATCGTCCAACAACCTTTCAATACACCCCGGCCCCCAATGGACCGGCTCGATGTGACACACCCTAAGAACCCCCCAACCCGACAGAATCGGGGAAATCCCCCATTCCCCCGGGGACCCCCGGGGGCCCGCTCGGAATCGGATTCACCCGGGCGCGGGATCGGTCGACCGTGACACCGACCGCAGAACGGACAGCATCTCGGCCCGGGTCCCCACGCCGAGCTTCGAACGGATGCTAGCCACATGATGCTCGACTGTCTTGGGGGAGATGAACAGTTGCCCGCCGATGGCCTTGTAGGTGTGGCCCTCGGCCACCAGAGCGGCCACCTCGGCCTCACGTTCGGACAGTCCGAGTCGCTCCAGGCCGCCTGACCCGGCCTCCTCGGCCACGCTGGCGGCACACATCCTCCGGGCGCTCTCCAGCAGCCGCCTGGCGACCTCGGGATGATCGGTGACCAGGGCCGCCCTTCCCATGAGCCTGGATCCCTCCCATGAGCGACCCTGCCCGGCCAGGGCCTCGGCGGAGTCGGTGACCTCCTCGACCTCGACGGACCCCCCGAGCACCGCGCACCAGGTACGGGCCGCGCCGGCCAGGGCCGGAAGGGGGTCGACCCCGCCGTCGAGCGACTCGAGCTGATCCGCCTCACGACGCACAGCCTCGTCATCGGATGCCGCCACCGCGGCCTCCAGGCGCCGCCAGGCGAGAATCCCGACCCACAACGGCGGGGATCCCATGTCGGAGACGAGATCGCCCAGGCCCGCGAACACCGGAGCGGCCCGCTCGACGTAGCCGAGGCGGTGAGCGGCGATGGCCAGTTCGGTCAGAGGTTCGAGGGCGAACAGGTCCACCGTCCCCCTCAGGATCGTCTCCTCGGCCCGGTTCCACGACTCGCGGATGCGGGAGATGTCGCCGCTACGGCGGGCCAGACCGGCGATGAGGGCAGCCTCGAGGACCGCGTCCGCCGCCCACGGGCTCGCAGGCTCGCCGGGGACCGCCGCCTGCTCCCATTCACCCGCCCTCATGGCCACCCACGACTCGGCCAGGCGGTGACGCCGGGCCAATCCGGGTCCTCCCACCGAGGTTCGGGTGCCCCGAGAAGCCAGCATCGCCGCTCCACCCAGCTCCCCCGCCGCCGAACACAACAGCGATCCCACGGCGTGAACGGTGTCGAGGACCGGAATCGAGGTCGATCTCTCCGCCGCCTCGGCCGCCTCGAGCAGCCGGTCCAGGCGCAGTGCCCCCGCCGCCACCGCGGCCAGGGCCGCCGGGCCGAGCATGACCGCATCGTCGGTTTCGACGGATTCCGCCCGCCCGCCAGTGGCCAGCCGGGCCAGGGCCAGGGCCGCTCTGAGCTCCCGGTCCGGGGCAGATCCGACCTCGTTCGCGCTCAGTATGGTGAGGGCACGGGACCAGCGGGCGTCCCTGACCGCCAGGGCCGCCCTGATCAGAGCCGCCTCGGGATCGGGATCCGGTAGCTCCGCTATCCACCTCCCGGCCTCCTCGCTTCCCGCGGTCAACCCGAGTTCCGCCCGCAGGATCGCCAGCTCCCGGTCGAGATCCGCGTCACCCGTCGGACCCAGTCCCTCGAGGTGGGCCAGGGCCGCCACCGGGTCGACCCGTTGCAGTTCGCGGGCCGCCCTGATCCTGACCAGAGGCGGCACGGGTGCTCCGGTCGCCGCCAGCATCCCGACCGTCATGGTCGGGGAACCGTCGGTTTCCACCAGGGCCCGACCCAGGGCCTCCTCGTGGACCGCCCGGGCCGAGGGCAGAACCATGCGCTCCACCGCCTCGACCACGACATCGATGAGCTGCTCCCGCCCGGGTACGGCCAGACCGGCCGATCCCAGCACGTCCCACGCCCGGGCTATCTCCGAACCCTCGACCTGCAGGGCCCGGGCCAGAGCCTCGACCGGTAGGCCCGAGTGCCGTCCGGTCATCTCGGCCAGCCGGGTGGCGATGTCGCCCGACTCGGCCAGGCGCCGACGGACCGCCTCGACCACTGCGGAGGGTGCGGGGGGCGGGTCACCCTTCTCGTTCCACCCTTCCCGGATCCAGCCCTGGAGCAGCAGCCGGGTCAGACCGGGCAACCCCGCGGTGGATCTCCAGAGCTGTTCGACCAGAGCGGTTGGAGCAGGCCGACCCAGGACAGCGGCCACGAAAGGGGCCAGTTCGTCCACCGAACGGGGACCCAGGTGGACGGCCTCGCCGCTTCTCAGCAGAGCCTCGTCGAGTTGATCGAGGTGCACGTTCCCCCTCTGGGGACGGTGGGCCACGACGACCGGCAGGCCGCGGTCGACGACCCGGGCCAGCACGTCGAGAGTGGAGGGATCCAACCAGTGGGCGTCATCGACGGCGAGCACCGTGCCCGCGGCTCCGAGAAGCTCCGAGAGGGCGCGGGTCGCCGCCCTCACGTCGGCTACGGCGGCACCCAGAATCGGGTCGAGGGCCATCAGGTCCATGTCCCGGTCGCTGATCCGACCCCTGACCTCGACCACCTCGGACCCGACCTCGGCGGCCGCCTCGGCGAGGGCGGCGCTGGTTCCCGACCAACCCACGCCCACTATCAGCCTGCCGGAACGGGTTCTGCGATCCCCCTGCATCCGCACGATGGTACGCCCAGACGATCCCGGGGTGGGCAGAAGCCGGGACCGGTGGACGGATAGTCTGAGTCGAACCCGATTCCCACCCCGTCGGGGCCCGACTGGATCCGCTACCGAGGGACAGCCCTGTTGGCCAACAGATTCGATTTCGATGCCGTGAGAAGGGGCGCGTTGGTCACGACGCTGACGGTGATCCCCCTGGCCTTCGTGGCCGGCCGCCTGCTCTCCGACAGCTCGGTTCTCCAGGTCCCGGTCACCCTGCTCATCTTCGCCGGGTTCGTGGCCGGTGGCTATGTGGCCGGCCGGGCGACGTCGGGCTCACCGGCGGTCACCGGCACCTTGTCCTCGCTACCTTGTCTGGTGATCGTCTCCATCGCCTACCTCGCCATCCAGCTGGCCTCCGATCAGCCCGTCTACCTGGCCCTGATCGCCGGTCAGTACATAGTCGGCACCACCCTCGGAATGCTCGGCGGGGCTCTGGGCGGCCGCTCCACCGAACGCGATGAGCCCCTCGTCCGATCATGACAGGCGAGGAGCCACCCCGGTGAGCATCCTGGTCATCGACGCCGGAACCAGCAGCGTCCGCGCCCCCGCCGCCACAGGAGAGCCACCCCGGTGAGCATCCTGGTCATCGACGCCGGAACCAGCAGCGTCCGCGCCGTGGTGCTCGACGAGAGAGCCCGGGTGGTCGCCGAGGCCTCCCGCCCCTCGCTCCCCCGTTCTCCGGCCCCCGGCCTGGTCGAGTTCGATCCCGTGGCCCTCTACGGGGCCGCCCTCGACGCGGTGGGTGATCTCGGAGCCCTGGCGGCCGCACCCGAAGGGGTGGGCATAGCGGTACAGAGGGCATCCACGGTCGTCTGGGACCGCTCCACGGGCGAACCCGTCGGGCCGGGGCTCGGATGGCAGGACCTCCGCACTCTCGGTACGTGTCTGGAACTCGCCGTCGACGGCCCGGGCCTGGCCCCCAACCAGTCGGCCACCAAGGCCCAGTGGTTGTGGGATCAGGTCGATCCCGATCGTGACCGTGACCTCTGTATCGGCACCATCGACAGCTGGCTGATCTGGAACCTGAGCCAGGGCCGATCCCATGTCACCGACGCGTCCAACGCCTCGATGACCGGTCTCCTCTCCCTGGACGGCTCGGGATGGGACCCGGCGGTGGCCTCGGCCCTGGGGCTTCCCCTCGCGGCCCTCCCCCGGATCGTCGACTCCGCCGGTCCGGCAGCCACCGCTTCGGCCATCTCGGGTGCTCCCCCGGTCACGGGGATCGCCGGGGACCAGCAGGCGTCGATGATCGGCCAGGGCTGCACGGAGGCGGGCCGGGCCAAGGCCACGTTCGGTACCGGCGCCATGCTCGACGTCTGCGTCGGAGAGAGCCGCCCCAGCTTCCCCAAACGGGGCCGGGCCGGTTCATTTCCGATCGTGGCCCGGCGCACCCGGGGCGAACTCAGCTGGGCCCTCGAGTCGATCATGCTCTCGGCCGGCAGCTGCGTGGAGTGGCTCCGCGACGATCTCGGGCTGATCGACAGCGCCGCCGACTCCCACGTGGTCGCCTCCGGCTGTACCGATACCGGCGACGTCTGGTTCGTTCCCGCTCTTCTCGGCCTGGGCACTCCACATTGGGACTACGGGGCCCGGGGCACATTGTTGGGTCTCACCCGGGGTACGGAACGCCGCCATGTGGTCAGGGCGGTGCTCGAGGGCATCGCCCACCGCGGCGCCGATCTGCTGGACGCGGCCCGCACCGATTCGGGCCACCCCATCGACCGGCTGAGGATCGATGGTGGCATGAGCGCCAACCCGACCTTCGTGACCGCTCTGGCCGACGCCTGTCAGGTCCCTGTGGAGGTGTCCGCCCAACTGGAGGCCACCGCCATGGGGGCGGGGCTGCTCGCCGGCCTGGGGGCCGGCGTCTGGACCGAACTCGATGAGGCGGCCGAGGCCTGGGCCCCGCGCCTGGTGGTGGAACCAGCCGGGGAGTCCCGCCGCGACCGCTGGCGGGAAGCCCTCGAGCGATCTCGGGGCTGGATCCCCGAACTCTCCGATCTCGACTTCTGAGCCGACCCCCTCACGACGGGAGGAGAGCGGTAGAATGAGGTTCTGGTGAGTCGGCCGGATGACCGCGGCACCACATCGATCGGTTCGCCGGCAGGTGTGGCGCTGAGGAAGGTCGGGACTCCACAGGGCAGGGAGCTGGCGTAACGCCAGGCGGGGCGACCCGACGGAAAGTGCAACAGAGAGAAGACCGCCGATGGACGGGGAAACCCGTCACAGGTAAGGGTGAAAGGGTGCGGTAAGAGCGCACCGGCACCGGGGGCGACCTCGGTGGCCAGGTAAACCCCTCCCGGAGCAAGGCCGAGCAGGAACCGGGCGGCCCGCCCCATGGTTCCGGGTAGGCCGCACAGATGGATGGTCATCCAAGCGCTTCGGCGCCGGACAGAATCCCGCCTACAGGCCGACTCACCAACATTCTCCGGCCCACCCGTCGACGAGCCACCTCGGCCGGCCGGTGGCCGCCCACGATCAGATGCCCCCCGACCCGGCCGTGGGGTGGACCCCTTCGGGTTTCAGGCGCGGGGTTCGAGGATCAGCCCAGCTTCGTCGGCGGTTCGTACGAGACCCCCTCGGGGTTCAGGCGCGGGGTTCGAGGATCACCAGGGGGATCTCCCGGTCGGTCCTGGCCTGGTATCCGGCGTAGCCGTCATGGACCGCCGTGACCCGGGGCCACATCTCGGCTCTCTCCTCGGCCGTGGCAATCCTGGCGGTCATGGGACGGGCCGGCTCACCGACCACCTGCACCTCGACCTGGGGGTCGGCCACGAGATTCAGGTACCAGTCCGGGTGCCGGTCGTCTCCCCCGCGGGACGCCACCACCACCAGCTTCCCCTCGTCCGAGACGGGTGAGGTCAGCATGACCGTGCGGGGCTTGCCGCTCTTCCTCCCCGTGGTCGTGAGAGCCAGCACCGGCATGTCGGAGAGTCTCGAACCGACCCGGCCGCCGCTGAGCTTCAGGAGCCCACGGTGGATGACGTTGGCGGTTCTCAGGAACAGGTCCGAGGGCATGCCGGCACCGTAGCCGTGAATCCCGGCTGCGGACGGACCCAACACTGTGTGTGGCACCTTGAACGCTGTCTGGGGGTGGCCGAGGATGAGCGTCGGTTCACAATCACTCTACGTGGCTCCACGCCGTTAACGATTCTCGTGCATGCTCACCCCGGAGTGGGCTACCGTTTGGTCCACCATCGCGACTACCAAGGACGACGTACATGGATCTAAGCAAGTTCAAGCAGAGTCAACTCATCATCCTGGGTTCCACCCTGCTGCTCACAATCTCCATGTTCCTCAACTGGTTCTCCCTGAGCGCCTTCGGGTTCTCCGTGAGTACCAACGGCTTCGACTACTCCCTCACCGGAATCATCCCGTGGCTCATCTCCCTGGTGATGTCGGCCAAGATCCTGGTAGGGGCCTTCGCCCCCGACGTGAAGCTTCCCGAGATTCCCTGGGGCACCACCTTCCTGAGCCTCGGCGTCATCGCCGCCCTGCTGGTGCTCCTCCAGCTCCTCGTGGGTGACGACCCCGGCAGCCGGTCGATCGGCCTCTACCTGGCGTTCCTCTCCGGGCTGGGCCTCGCCGGCGGCGGCTTCCTCACCTTCCAGGAGGAGAAGGCCACGGCCTGAGCCGCGGCACGACCAGAACTTCGCGACCCGAACTCCACTATCAGTGCAGAAGGGTTGGCCCGATGAACTGGACCTCGGTCCCGTCACCGTTCTAACGGGGCGGGACCGAGGCGCGTACCCCCACGGAAACTCGGTCCTGGTGGAGGGGAGTGATCGGGCATTCCTGATCGATCCCTCCCTCACCGTCCACCGGGAGGGTGGGCTGCCCGGGGGCCAGGTTCCCGACGCTGTCCTGCTGTCCCACTGCCACGAGGATCATCTGGCGGGGCTGTCCCTGTTCGGTGACGTCCCGGTGCTGATACACGCCGGGGACCGCCAGGGTCTCGACTCCATCGACCGGTTCATGGAGATCTACGGCATGGACCCCGGACCCTCCGCCGCCTTCGCGGCGGAGATCATCGAGACGTTCCACTACCGGCCACGGCCCGATGCACTCACCTTCACCGACGGTGACGTCTTCGACCTCGGCGGAGTGACCATCGAGGCCCACCACGCTCCCGGTCACACCCGGGGCCACACCGTCTTCGTGGTTCCCGAGGCCCGAGCCGCCTACCTCGGAGACATCGACCTGAGCGGTTTCGGCCCCTACTACGGGGACACCTGGTCCGATCTGGTGTCCTTCGAGTCCACCATCGACATGTGCCGGAACCTCGACGCCGAACACTTCATCACCTTCCACCACAAGGGGGTGGTCTCGGGTCGGACCCAGTTCCTGACCGCCCTCGAACGGTTCGCCTCGGCCATCGACCGCCGCGAATCGGCCATTCTCGAATATCTGGCCGCAGGGCCCCGGACCCTGGCGGAGATGGTCGCGCACCGCTTCATCTACCGGCCCCACGTCGAACTGGTCTTCGCCGACAGCGTCGAGAAGCGCAGCATCGGGCTCCATCTGGACCGACTCGTGAGCCAGGGCCGGGTCGAACCCGCCGGTGGGTACTACCGGCTCACCGAAGCCTGACCTCGAACCAACTCTCGAGGCGTACTCGAGGTCTACTCGAGGGTTGAGCCGGTGTGGCGGCACTGTGAGGACCGAATCTGACGTGAGGGTTGAGGCTCAGTGCACTATGAGTGCTACGAACAACGCTGCCTGCCCCAGATGGTACGTGATGATCGTCACAATACGGCCGTAGCGGAAGGGCTTCACGAAGCGGTTCCAGGCCAGTACGGCGTCGGAGAGGTAGAAGAGCATCCCACCGACGGCCGCTACGACCGACCCGGTTCCGAAGGCGGCCACCACCATGGCCGAGATGACGCCCAGGTAGGCCATGACCGGCGCCGCCAGCTCGGGCGAACCCGCGGCCACCGCCGACACGATCGTTCTTCCCACCGCGGCGACCAGTACGACCACGACCGCCAGACCCACCAGAGCCGGACCCGGCTCGAATCCGAGCAGAACCAGGCCCACCACATAGGCCAGGTGCCCCAGCAGGAAGGCGACCAACCCGGCCACGAACCTCTCCCGGGGCAGCATCAACGCCACGTCACCCACCAGCCCCGCCAGGGCTCCGGCCACCATCCACCACCGGGCCGCTCCCCCCACGTCCAGGGTCACGAGCATGGCCGCCAGGGCGATCATCACCGAGGGCTTGGCGGCCCACTCCACTCTCGTCCGGGAGTTCCAGACCGCCCACCAGTCCACGAGAGCCACCGCCCCCGCCACCATCAGAAGAACCCACGAGGCGGAGGTCACGACCCCTCCTCCGACGGCGACCCGCCTCCCCACGCCGTCTCGGACTTCTTCCCCGTCGCCAGGGAGGCCACCAGGTCCCGATCCACCTCCCGGTTGAACTCCACCAGGCGCACCCGCCCCCCACCGGTGTCGACCCGGGTGACCGAGGCGGTGGACAGGTGCATCCGCCAGGACAGGTCCTCCCGGGTTCCCAGGGCCCAGGCCACCGCGGCCTTGATCGGCGAGACATGGCTGACCACCACCACGTCGCCGGCGGCGGCCTCCTCGGCCAGATCGTCACACGCGGCCCATACCCGCTCCCTCAGTTCGGCCAGGGTCTCGCCTCCCGGAGGCCGGAACCCGGGATCGTCGCGCCATCTCTCCCAGACACCGGCCGGGAGATCGGAGAACCGACGCCCGTCGAACTCCCCGTAGTCGAGTTCCAACCAGCGCTCGTCGATGTCGACTTCTCCGGTCGCCGACGCCAGCGCCTCCGCCGTCTGGCGGGCCCGGAGCAGAGGCGAGGCGACGATGCGATCGGCAACGGGAAGAGACTGCGCCAGACCCCGGGCCTGGCGGTGCCCGTGGGCGTCGAGGGGGTTGTCGAGGCGGCCCTGCAGCAGGCCCGAGGCATTGGCGGCGGTTCGGCCGTGGCGGACGAGGATCAACATGACGGTGGTTGGTGCCCCGGCTCGGTCAGGGCCCGGTCGAGGCGGCCCGTCCTCAGAAAGATCGAGCGCCGGCCGGGGTCGTTCAGGCCGAATCGGTACCAGACCCAGACCAGCGACAGGGCCCCGACGATCTCCATGGCGATGCCGACGCTCAGCGGACGGTCGAAGGCCGGGATCGGGTGGTCACCGAAGGCCAGACCCTGCACCGGCCACCAGAACACGGAGGTGACGGTCCAGATCGGGTCCAGCACCAGGTGGAAGAAGACCCCTATGGGCAGAGCCAGCAGCCTACGTCGCAGACGGCGTCGCCTGACCGTCACCGCCATCACCCCGTACAGCAGAACCACGGCCCCCAGCAGGGTGTGGGCCACGGCGGCATGACCGAAGGGAGCGTCGACGAGATCGGGCAACAGTGCCCCGAGCACGACCAGCCGGTGGTCGATCGCGGGGTCCCGGAACACGAACCACATCATCACCAGCGACAGTCCTATGAACCAGAGGAACATGAGTGATCCGATACTCGTCGTGGAATCAGGGTGCGAGCAGGACCCCGCACTCCTCACACTGGAAGAGCTCCTCGCCGGAGGAGTGACGTACCTGCTCCACGAACATCGTGGGCAGGGAGAGGCCGCAGGCCCCGCAGGTGGAGCCTATTAGCCGGGCCACGGCGACACCGTCCCGACGCCCGGCCCGGGCCTTCGTGTAGCGACTCAGGAGGTCCGGGGGGATCTCGGCGGCGAGAGCGGCCCGATTCGAGTCCACCTGGGCCGCCTCGGCGTCGATCTCGGCCTGCTCGGTGGTGACCCGGGCCTCGAGCCTGCCGGCCTCGGCCCGGATGTCGGCCAGACGGGTCTCCATCTCCGCCACCTGGGAGGTGACCGGCTCGATGGCCTCCATGAGATCGAGGATCTTCTCCTCGAGGTGGTCCTTGCGGCGCCCCAGGGACTCCAGCTCGTCCTGGATGGCCGAGAGCTCCTTGGGTGAGGTGATCGTGCCGGAGTACATCCGGTCGTTCTCCCGTCCGATCTTGTCGTCGAGCAGAGCGACCTCGTCCTCGATCCGCTTCTGCTGCGCCGACAGTTCGGACCGGGCCCCCGCCACCTCGTCCCGTTGCCCCGAGAGCCGCTCGACCTCACGGTGCAGCTCCTCCAGCTCGGACCGGGCCGGGAGGTGCTCCCCCTTGTAGCGGAGCTGGTCGAGTCGGGTATCGAGACCCTGCAGCTCCACCAGCCGATCGAGTTCACTCACGCCCTTGACCTCCCCTGATCCAGTCAGTCCATTCAACACCCGCCGACCGCCCCCCGGCGACCATCCGCCCACCAGGGCCCGACCCGGGAACGTGCCGGCGCACCGACCCGCCACCACAGCAACCGCATGCCCAACCGGACCCGCGATCGCCGGGTCTCAAGGAGTGGAGGTGGTCGATGAGCTGGTGGTGGCCGCAGTAGTCGTGGTCGAGGACGATGTCGTGGAAGTCGGCGCTGTCGTGGTGGTCGTGGTCGCCGTTGTGGTGGTCGAGGGCGATGTCGTGGAAGTCGGCGCGGAGGTCGTCGTCCCCCCGGGCGCGGTGGTGGTCGTTTCGCCGGGCGCCGTCGTGGTGGTCTCGCCCGGAATCGTGGTGGTCTCGCCGGGAACAGTGGTGGAGGACGGGTCCTCGGTCGTGGTGGTGGGATTCAGGCGCTCGGCCACCTCGCTGCACCTCACCTTCTCCTTGCGGCTGATTCCCTCCTCGTCGGTGATGGTGATCTCGCACAGGGCGCTGTCGCGGGGGATGAACTTGCCGTTGCGGGTGGCCATGTCGACGTTCACGTCGCGACAGTCGAGCTCGAACTCGAGCTTGGTGCCGTCGGCCAGTTCGATCTCGACGGGGCACTTCTCGTCGGGGAGGAACAGGAACCGGCCACTACGGGGGGCCGGGGGCGGGGGCTCGAACTCCTCGATGGGGGTGTCGGCGAGGGCCTTGCTCATGTACACCCCCCAGATCGTGGCCGGGATGGATCCGCCGGTGACTCCTCGACGGCCGAATACGTTGCGCATCTCGACCTTCTCGAGAGGATCGCCGAGCCACACCGAGGTCGCGTACTGGGGTGTGTAGCCGACGAACCAGGCGTCGGTGAAGGCCTGGGCGGTGCCGGTCTTCCCCGCCGCCGGCTGACCGTTGGCGAGCTGGGCCCTCGTACCCGTCCCTCCGCGGACGTTGGCCTCCAGCACGCTGGTCACCCAACGGGCGGTCTCGCTGCTCACCAGACGCCGGCCCCGGGGGATGTGCTCGTAGATGACGTTGCCCTCGCGGTCCTCGATCCGCTCGACGAAGTAGGGCTCCATGCGGATCCCGTCGTTGGCGAGCACGGAATACCCCACCGCATGCTCCAGCGGTGTCACCTCCTGGGCCCCCAGCGACATCGACTTGAACGGCAGGAACCTCTCGTCCTCGGACCGCCCGACCATCTGGCTGGCCAGGTCGGCCACGTCCTCGAGGCCGGTGACGATGCCCAGACGCACGAAGGCGCAGTTGGAGGAGCTCAGGGTCTGACCCCGAACGGTCTTCACCGAGCCCGGCGAGTTGCCGAAGTTGTTGACGATGTAGAGCTTGGGCCCGTCGTCGAAGGCGCAGGGGCCGATGCCGCTGATGGTGTCGTAGGGGAGGATCCCCGCCCTCTCTATGGCCGTCGTCAGCACGTAGGTCTTGAACGACGAACCCGGCTGGCGCTTCCCCTGGGTGGCCAGGTTGAACTCGAAGTCGGCGAAATCGGGACCGCCCAGGAATGCCCGCACGGCTCCCGTCGAGGGCTCCACGGTGGCGATCGAGACCTCGAACCGGCCCGTCCCGTCGGGCAGGACCTCCTTGACCGCCTCTTTCATCTGACGCTCGAGCACGGGGTCGAACGTGGAGTACACCCTCAGCCCACCGGAGTAGACGGCGTTGAACCTCTCCTCGCGGGTCTCGCCCAGGGCGTCGAGTTCCAACAGGGCATCGGTGACGGTGTCGAAGAAGTAGTCGCGTCTCAGGTTCTTGTCGGTGAACCGGGGACTCAGGTTGCGGGTCGGCAGGGGCCGTCGCTGGTACTCGTCGAACTCGTCCTGGGTGATGATCCCCAGCTCCAGCATCCGGGTCAGCCCCACGGTGCGTCGCTTGCGGGCCACCTCGAAGTCCTCGAAGCCGTCGAACACCGAGGGGGCCCGGATGAGCCCGGCCAGCAGAGCGGCGTCGCCGTGGTCCAGATCCTCCACGTCCTTGCCGAAGTAGGTCTCCGCCGCGGCCTGGATGCCATAGGCGCCGTTACCGAAGTAGATCTCGTTCAGGTAGAACTCGAGAAGCTCCTCCTTGGTCATCTGCTCCTCGAGGCGGGACGCCAGGATGGCCTCGCGGATCTTGCGGTTGAAGGTCCGCTCGTTGCCCACCACCCGGAGCTTGACGATCTGCTGGGTGATCGTCGAACCGCCACCGGTCACCTCGCCGGCGGAAACGTTGGAGAGCATGGCCCGGATCGTTCCCCGGAGGTCGAACCCGTGGTGCTCGAAGAACTTCTCGTCCTCCACGGCCAGCACCGCGTCGATCACGTCCTGGGGGATCTGGTCGTAGGACACGATCTCCCGGTCGACCGCGGTGTTGAGGACCCCGATCTGGTTGCCGTAGCGGTCGTAGACCTCGGTCCGCTGGGCCCCCGGTGTGAGGTCGAAGTCGACCTCGGCCCGCTCCATGTCGACGGCCGTGAGGGCCTTGCCGGCGTGGGGGGCGATGGCGTACCCGGCCGCGGCGAACAGACCCACCGCCATCACCATGGCCACCGCAACTCCCAAGAGCCGGCTCAGTCTCCAGAGGAACCTACGCACAGTGGACAAACCGTACTGCCAGATCGCCACTCTCCCACGTCACCCCCCCACCCTCGGGTGCACGGCTACCCCGACCGCGACGGCCCCGTCGGACGGATGGACGTGGCGAACAGCGCTTCACGGCCCCGAGATCGGGCCGGTCATGTCACCGCGGGTGAAATGGGTCACCATGATGGGGTGAGCTCCAACCCTGACCCACCGGGTCGCGACCTCCCCGACGCCCTGATCGTCGCCGGTGGAGACGCCGTCGACGCCTCCGAACTCACTCCCCCGCTGGAGCGGCTCGGCTGGAGCGTGACCGGCCTGGACCGGGTCCCCCTGATCGCCGCCGACTCGGGGGCGGATCTGGCCCTCGACCTCGGACTGGTGCCCGATGTGGTCATCGGGGACATGGATTCGATCAGTCCCCTGTCGCTGACCGCACTGGACGAAAAGGGCGTGCCGCTGATCCGCCACCCCCGCGACAAGGACCGGACCGACCTGGAGCTGGCCCTCGACGAGACGGCCTCCCGACTCGGTGTTGCGTCCCGCGCCGTCACTCCAACCACCGTCGCCGGTACGGCATCGGCCCACACGGTGCTGGTGCTGGGGGCCGGAGGGGGCCGGCTGGACCACCTGCTCGGCAACCTCGCCGTTCTCGGCGCCGCCCGCTACCACCGACTGGGCCCCGTCATCGTCACCCCCGACGCCATCGTGATACCG
>DRKF01000376.1 GCA_011051915.1 Acidimicrobiales bacterium
ACTCCGACAACACCCGAGTAATCGCCGCCGTCAACGTGGTCTTACCATGATCAATATGACCCATGGTCCCCACATTCACATGCGGCTTCGTCCGCTCGAACTTCTCCTTCGCCATGACAGTCGACGCTCCGTGTAGCTTGTTGTTCGTAAGGATCGCGGAGGCGGGCACATGAATTGGTGCACATGACCGACCGCAGCTGGACGGCGGTACCAGGGGGTACCGCCGGAGGACTCGTCCGAGGACGATTCCGTAGCGGAGCCGGGGCTCGAACCCGGGACCTCACGATTATGAGCCGTGCGCTCTGACCAACTGAGCTACTCCGCCTTGTCCGACCCCGCCCGTTCCCCGAGGGGAACCGACAGGTGCGGGCACCCGAGGGGACCCGCATGTCGGTGGAGGGTCCGAAGACACTCCTGGAGCCCCGTGCCGGAATCGAACCGGCGACACCAGCCTTACCATGGCTGTGCTCTACCGACTGAGCTAACGGGGCAGACCCGCCCGAAGGCGTGAACGCCACATGGTATCGCCCGAGAAGCGCTCGCGGAACCATATTCCGCACTTGATGTGGAGTGTCGGCTCCACCCCACCCACGGGTACCCTCGGCCCGTGCACATCCGTCTCGCCAACCTCAACGACGCCGAGGCTGTCCGCTCGATCTACAACCTCGAGGTCGAGACGGCTCCGGTCACCTTCGATCTCGTACCCCGGAGCCTCGAGGAGCAGAGGGAGTGGATCGCGGCCCGGGCCGGTGCCCACGCCGTGCTGGTGGCCGTGGAGGACGAGGAGATCGTCGGCTTCGCCGCCCTGTCGCCCTACCGGTCCAAGCCCGCGTACAGCACCAGTGTCGAGAACTCCGTCTACGTGCATCGCGACCATCAGGGCAAGGGAATCGGGGACGTTCTCCTGGGCGCTCTGGTGGAGGCGGCCGACCAGAGGGGATTCCACGCCACCTTCGCCCGGATAGTCGGCGGCCACGAGCGCAGTCTCTCCCTGCACCGCAAGCACGGCTTCCACGTCGTGGGTGTCGAGCGGGAGGTGGGCCGGAAGTTCGGCCGCTGGCTCGACGTCGTGCTCATGGAGAGACTGGCCGGCGGTGCCCCGATCCCCCCTTTCGAGAGTCGCCCCGACGTCTGAACCGGGGGCCGGGGAACCCTGGCGAAGGTACGGGCTTCGCCGCCCGGGGTGTCATTGTGTCCCCCGAGGCGCTATCGTCGTCGCCCGCTGGGTCGGTGCCCGAGCGGCCAAAGGGAGCGGGCTGTAAACCCGCCGGCTCACGCCTACGGAGGTTCGAATCCTCCCCGGCCCACACCACAGCACATCGGGATCCCGGACTCCTCGGCGAGGGGCCGGGATCCCCTCGCGTCGGGACGGGTCCGGTTGTGCGGTCGTTCCCCCGACCGGCCCGACCGTCTGTCACGCCTCAGGGACTTCAGCCGATTCCGGTAGATTCTGGCCATGGCCAGTTTCGATGTCGTCTCCGAAATAGACAACCAGGAAGTGCGCAACGCGGTGGACCAGGCGGCCCGCGAGGTGAGCACTCGCTTCGACTTCAAAGGCACCGACTCCCGGGTGGAGCTGGGCGACGGGGAGATCAGGCTCTCCTCCGCCACCGAGGACCGCCTGGCCGCCCTACGTCAGGTGCTCGAGGAGAAGCTCGTCCGACGCAAGGTGAGCCTGAAGGCCGTCGACTTCGGCCGGGTCGAGGAAGCCTCGGGGGGCACGGCCCGCCAGGTGGCCACCCTCAAGGCCGGGATCTCATCCGATGACGCCCGGGCCATCAACAAGTTCGTCAAGGGTCTGGGGCTCAAGGGAGTTCAGACCCAGACCCAGGGCGACCGGGTCAGGGTCACCGCCAAGAAACGCGACCTGCTCCAGCAGGTGATCTCCGAGCTGAAGGGGGCCGACATGGACCTTCCCCTCCAGTTCATCAACTTCCGGGACTGACCCCAATCCCGGGGCATCCGTCCGGCGGTGCCACCCGGGGTGCCGATCGGACCGAGACCGTCAGCGCTGCCACTGCCCCGAACGCAGTCGACGGATTCGCTCCTCCATCGGCGGGTGGGTGCTGAACAGCTTGGCGAACATCACCCTGCGACCGGCCAATGGGTTGGCGATGTAGAGCGACGCCTCGGCCGGGTCGGCGATCCCGGGGATCACCCGGGTGGCCCGGTCGAGCTTCTCGAGGGCCCGGGCCAGGGGTTCACCGTCCCCGATAAGACGGGCGGCGCTGGCGTCGGCCTGGTACTCCCGGCTCCGGCTGATCCCCATCTGGATGATCATCGCCGCTATCGGGGCCAGGAAGATCAGGGCCAGCTCTCCTATGGGGTTGCGGTCGCGATCACCACGACCACCGCCGAAGATCATGGCGAACTGGGCCATCCGTGCCGCGAAGGTGATGGCGGTGGCGATGGCCGCGGCGACCGAACCGATGAGAATGTCGCGGTTCTTGACGTGGGACATCTCGTGGGCGAGAACTCCCCGGATCTCGTACCAGTCCAGGTACTGCACGAGGCCCTGGGTGATGCACACCGCGGCATGGGCGGGATTTCGGCCGGTGGCGAAGGCGTTGGGCTGGGGGTCGGGGCTGATGTAGAGGCGGGGCATGGGCAGGTTGTCCCTCATGGCCAGCTCCCGCACGATGGCGTAGTACTCGGGGTACTCGGCCTCGCCGGCCGGTACGGCCCGGGCCGACCGTATCGCCAGCTTGTCGCTGTACCAGTAGGAGCCGCCCACCGTCACCAGGGCTATGACCAGGGCGATGACCAGCCCGCCCTGGCCCCAGAAGCTGCCGATGGCCAGTATCAGCCCGGCCAGCATGCTCAGCAGGAAGGTCGTCTTGAGAGTGTTCTTCATCGTTGGGTACAACGCTATCCCCCACCACCTCGTTCCCACCCCCATCCGTGCCACCCCCCACCACCGATCTGTGAGACCCAAGGCCGCCCACAACGACCCCCGCACTCACAAAAGGCGGATTGGGGACGGGGAAAAGAAGCGGCCAGCCCCCAGCGGCCCCCCACCCCCCACCGATCTGTGAGACCCAAGGCCGCCCACAACGACCCCCGCACTCACAAAAGGCGGATTGGGATTGGGATTGGGATCGGGGTTGGGGTTGGGTTTTGGGGGTCAGTCCTCGGCGGTTCCCTCGGCCTCGCGCCGGCGGATCTCCTCGACCACCGACTCGTCGGCCAGGGTGGTGGTGTCGCCCAGGGCCCGGCCCTCGGCAACGTCCCTCAGCAGGCGCCTCATGATCTTGCCCGAACGGGTCTTGGGGAGATCGGGAACCACGATCACCACCCGGGGGCGGGCGATGGGCCCGAGCTTCTTCGACACGTGCTGGCGGATCTCCTCCCTCAGCTCGTCGCTGGTGGTCGCCGTACCCCGGAGGATGACATAGGCGATGATCGCCTGACCGGTGGTGGCATCGGCCGCCCCGACCACCGCCGCCTCGGCCACCGCCGGATGATCCACGAGAGCCGACTCGACCTCGGCGGTGGAGATCCGGTGACCCGAGACGTTCATGACGTCGTCGACCCGACCGAGGATCCAGATGTAGCCGTCCTCGTCGATCTTGGCGCCGTCCCCGGCGAAGTACCGGCCCGGATACTCCGACCAGTAGGTCTCCATGTAACGCTCGGGGTCGCCCCAGATACCCCGGAGCATCGAGGGCCAGGGCTCGGTGATCGTCAGGTACCCGCCACCCACGTCGACCCGGTTGCCGGCGTCGTCGACCACCTCGGCCGTGGTTCCCGGCAGGGGGAAGGTGGCCGAGCCGGGCTTGGTGGCGGTGACACCCGGAAGGGGCGTGATCATGTGTCCGCCGGTCTCGGTCTGCCACCAGGTGTCGACGATCGGACAGCGTCCACCGCCGATGTACTCGTGGTACCACATCCAGGCCTCGGGGTTTATGGGCTCCCCCACCGTGCCCAGGACCCGCAGGCTGGAAAGGTCGTGCTTGGCCGGTTCCTGCTCGCCCCACTTCATGAACGTGCGGATGGCCGTCGGGGCGGTGTAGAGCTGGGTCACTCCGTAGCGCTCGACGATGTCCCACAGGCGATCGCGGCCGGGTGTGTCGGGGGTGCCCTCGTACATCACCTGGGTGCAGCCGTTGTTCAGGGGGCCGTAGACGATGTAGCTGTGGCCCGTGACCCAGCCGATGTCGGCCGCGCACCAGTAGACGTCGGTGTCGGGGTGCAGATCGAACACGTACTTGTGGCTGAACGCCACCTGGGTGAGATAGCCACCCGTGGTGTGCATGATGCCCTTGGGCTTGGCGGTGGTGCCCGAGGTGTAGAGCAGGTACAGCAGGTCCTCGCTGTCCATCTCCTCGGGGGGACAGTCCTCCGAGGCCCCGTCGATGAGGTCGTGGTACCAGTGGTCCCGACCCTCGGTCCAGTCGATGTCCTGCTCGGTGCGCCGGACCACGACCACACCGGTGATCGAGCTGGTGTTGGCCAGGGCCACATCGCAGTTCGCCTTGAGGGGAGACGGCGAGCCCCGGCGGAATCCGCCGTCGGCGGTGATCAGGACCTTGGCCTCGGCATCGTTGATCCGGTCGGCGAGGGCATCGGGGGAGAAACCGCCGAACACGACGGAGTGAACGGCGCCGATCCGGGCGCAGGCCAGCATGGCCACCGGAAGCTCGGGGATCATCGGCATGTAGATGGCCACCCGATCGCCGCGGTTGACCCCCAGGGACTTGAGCGAGTTGGCGAAACGACTGACCTCGGAGAGGAGTTCGGCGTAGGTGATCGTCCGGGTGTCGCCGGGCTCACCCTCCCAGTGGTAGGCCACCTTGTCACCCCGCCCGGCCTCCACGTGGCGGTCCAGACAGTTGTAGCTGACGTTCAGCTTCCCGCCCACGAACCACTTGGCGTAGGGCAGTTCCCACTCCAGAACGGTGTCGAAATCCCGGTACCAGGTGATGAGCTCCCGGGCCTGACGGGCCCAGAAACCCAGGCGATCGGCGGCGGCCTCCTCATAGAGGGAGTTGTCCGACACCAGGGCCTGGGCCTGGAACTCCGGAGGGGGTGGAAACACCCGGTTCTCCGTGTAGTAGTTCTCGATCGTCGGCTCCGACATCGCAGCTCCAGTCCGTATCTGATCCTCACACCGAAGACTAGATCGTGGGCCGGGCCGGACGTTCCGGATCTGTGGAGGTGGCCACGGCAGCGGCCCCAATGATGCCGGCGTCGTTGCGGAATCGGGCCGGGACCACCCGCGACGCCGGGTGCAGATAGGGGGCGAAGAGGGGGAAGTCCTCACTCACTCCTCCACCCACCACGATCAGCTCGGCGGGGATCAGGGCCTCGAGGCGTCTGAGGTAGAGGTCGACCCGGCTCCCCCACTCCTCCCACGTCAGATCCTCCTCGACCCGCCAACGGGCGGCGGCGAAGGTCTCGGCGTCCCGGCCACCGATCTCGATGTGGCCCAGCTCGGTGTTGGGAACCAGTGTCCCGTCGGTGAACAGGGCCGAACCGATGCCCGTTCCCAGGGTGACGGCCAGAACCACCCCCGCGGTGCCGCGAGCCGCCCCCCAGCGGACCTCGGCCACCCCGGCGGCATCGGCGTCGTTGACGGTCACCACGGGAACCCGGCGACCCCAGGCGGAGGCGAAGCGGTCCTCCAGCTCGGACTTCAGATCCAGCCCTGTCCACTCCGGTCCCATGTTGACCGCGGTCCGGATCCGGCCTCTCTCGATCACACCGGGAAAGGTGCACCCTATCCGCGACACGGGTCCCTCCCGGGCACAGGTACCCACGATCATGTCCAGGACCGGTCCGGGACGGGGCCGTCGGGGTAGCTCCATCCGGACCCGGGCACCGACCAGTTCCCCTGCCCCGGGGGCGACCCGCCCGGCCTTGACCGAGGACCCGCCGATGTCGATACCCAGCACCACTTCCTCGGAGGAGTCGGGGTGGCTGTCAGGCTCATTCATCGGAGCCAGGCTATGACCGCCGGTACCGCTAGCGCGCCCCGGGAACTGCCCGGGGCCGGACGACCGGGGCCCGTCCCCTCTCCCGCCTGTGCCGCTCTCCCGTCTCAGCGCACCCACTGGATCACCTTGAAACCGCCCAGACCCCCGGGGTCGGTCAGGGCCCGGGCCTCCGACAGCGAGCTTCGGGCGGCCAGGGCCTCGAGATCTCCCCGCGCCGCCCCCTCGAGCCAGATCCGCTCGGCCTCGGCGGTGATCTCGTCGAGACCCGCCTCACGCAGGAACTCCGCCTGGGTCACAACCGTGGGGCGGCCCGGGAGCTGGTCCAGGGCCACATCGCAGGTGATGTCCTGCCGACCCGGTGACTCCAGGGGGTGGGACCCCCGACGGTGACCTCTGTAGGTGCGAACCCATTCCCACCAGCGCCGCGGCGCCATCTCGGCCGTGGTCCGGGCGTAGTCGAAGCAGACCAGTCGCCTCAGCCCCTCCACCGCCAGGGTCCTCTCGACCCAGGTCGCGGCCTCCACCTGCCACGGTATGCGCACCCCCGGGGGCAGACGGGGGAAGGGGACCTCCCCGGTCACCGGGAGGAGTATCTCCACCAGTTCACCGTCGACCATCCCCACGTGGAGTTCGTCCCATCCGTCCCCGGTGCTCTGCAGCACCCGGAACGCCAGGTTGTCGAGCAGCTCGTTGGCGATGACGACATGGGCCGCGGGTCCGACCGTTCGTCGGGCGGGAGGCCACTCGCTCCCGAAGTCGACGCCTCGTACCCCTTCCAGCCGGGCCCGGGCGATCTCCAACTGGGGTGCGCTGACCTCCACCAGGCGGTATCGCAGGGCCTCGGCGCAGGCCTCCCCGACCTCTCCCAGGACCTCCGCCGCCAGGGTTCCCCGGCCGGCCCCCACCTCCACCACGGCGAAGGGATCGGGCCTCCCGATCTGCTCCCACCATGCCTCCACCGCCCGGGCCACCAGCGTCCCGAACAGAGGTCCCACCTCGGGGCTGGTGAGGAAGTCGCCGTCGCGTCCGGAGCGGCCCGACCGGCTGTAGAAGCCCACAAGCGGATGGTAGAGACAACCCGCCACGTACTCGTCGAACCGAACCGTGTCCCGCGTCCCGGCCAGCTCCCGCCAGAACTCCTCGATCTCCCCGGGAGGCTCGCCCTCAGAGCGCCAGTTGGCTGGAGAGCTCACCGAAGCGGGCCACGATCTGGGGGAAGACCCCGAAGGCGATGGTGGCCACGAGGGTCAGGCTGGTCGCCAGGGCGATCGAGGGGGTCACCCGGACCGGGGTCTCGTCGCCGTCGGGGACCGGGTTCATCCACATCTCCTTCATGACCCGTCCGTAGTACCCGAATGCCAGCACCGAGTTCACGGCGATGACCACGGCCAGGATCGCTCCGGAGATGTTGCCGGCGTCGAGGGCGGCCCGGAACACCACGAACTTGGCGAACCAGCCTCCCAGAGGCGGAATCCCCGCCAGGGACGAGAGGAACACCGTCATCGCCGCCGCCAGCCCGGGGGCGTAGGAGAACAGGCCACCGTAGGAGCTGATCTGTCCCGATCCGGTCTTGCGGGCGACGGCCATGACCACGGAGAACGCACCCAGGTTCATGAAGGCGTAGATGATCAGGTAGATCACCACGGCCTGGAAGGCCACGGCGCCCGAGTCGGTGGAGACGGCGAAGGGAACCAGCATGAATCCCGCCTGGGCCACACCTGAATAGGCCAGCATGCGGACGATGTTCTCCTGGCGTAGGGCCAGCAGGTTCCCGATGGTCATGGTCAGGGTGGCCAGGATCCAGAACAGGGGCTGCACGACGTCGTCACGACCCACGAAGGCCACGAAGACCAGCTGCAGCAGGGCCACGAATCCGGCGGCCTTGGACGCCACCGCCAGGAACGCGGTGACGGGAGTCGGGGCCCCCTCATAGGTGTCGGGCGCCCAGGTGTGGAAGGGCACGGCGGAGACCTTGAATGCGAAGCCCAGCAGTACGAACAGGATGCCGATCGTCATCAGCGGGATCGGGTCGCCCGAACCCCCGAGGGCGTCGCGGATGGCGGTGAAGTTGGTGCTGCCCGACAGGCCGAACACCAGGGACATGCCGTAGAGCATCACCGCCGAGGCGAACACTCCCATCAGGTAGTACTTGATGCCCGCCTCGTTGGA
The DNA here is from genome assembly GCA_011051915.1 of Acidimicrobiales bacterium. Taxonomy (GTDB): domain Bacteria; phylum Actinomycetota; class Acidimicrobiia; order Acidimicrobiales; family Poriferisodalaceae; genus DRKF01. Next base: position 8,106 of record DRKF01000376.1, read on the forward strand.
CTTCTGGGATCCCTTGCGCCAGGCGGCCAGCATGTAGGCCGGAATCGACAGCAGCTCGAGAGCGACGAACATGGCTATGAGGTCCCGCGCCGAGGCCATGAGCAGCATTCCCAGCAGCGACGACAACATGAGCGAGTAGTACTCGTTCTCGTAGTAGTCACCGTCACGGATGTAGTCGATCGAGATCAGGACCACCACGTAGCCGGCGATGAGGAACAGGGCCTTGAGGACCAGGGCCGCGTTGTCCACGGCGTAGGCGTCGCCGAACAGGGAGCGATCGGTCCCGTCCACGGCCAGGGTCAGGACCGGGACCAGGGCACCCAGCAGTCCGAATCCGGCCACGGTGGGGATGAAGGTGCGGAACCTCTCCTCGTCGATCACGTCGAGGATGATGATCACCAGGATCGCTCCCAGCAGCACCACTTCGGGGGCCAGGGCATGCCAGTCGACTGCCGGCCGGGAGAACGCGCCGAGAACGGCGGCGAGGGTCATGGCGTCAGCCTCCGATTCCCGCTGCCATGGTGCCGACCAGCTTCACCACGGCCCCGTCGGTCACGTGAAAGAGCAACTGGGGATAGATACCGAGCACGATGAAGGCCAGCACGAAGGGGGTCCAGGCGATCCACTCGTACACGTTGATGTCGGCGATCGGGGTGTCGGCGAACTCCGCCTTGGGTTCCCCGAACGCCGTGCGCTGATAGAGCCACAAGAGGTAGCCGGCGGCGAGAATCGTACCCAGGGCCGCTATCACCATGTAGGTGCGGTAGAGCGGCTGGGAGAGGCCGAATCCGGGGTTGTAGGAGGCCAGGATGGCGGGGAACTCACCCCAGAACCCGGCCAGGCCGGGAAGGCCCAGGGAGGCCATGGTGGCCAGACCCAGGATCCATCCCATGTGGGGGGCGGACTTCAGGAGGCCACCGAGACGGGAGATCTCCAGGGTGTGGTACCGCTCCTTCACCGAACCGGCCACGAAGAACAGGACACCGGTGATCAGGCCGTGGGCGACCATGCCGAAGATGGCGGCGTTGATACCGAAGCTGGTGAGGGTGGAGATACCCAGCATCACGAAACCCATGTGGGCCACCGAGGAGAAGGCGATCAGGCGCTTCATGTCGGACTGGGCCAGACAGCCCAGGGCACCGTAGATGATGCCGATCACCGCCAGGAGGGCGATGTAGGGGGCCCACTGGCGGGCGGCATCGGGGAGGATCGGCAGGGCGATCCGCACGAAACCGTAGGTACCCAACTTCAGCAGCACCGCGGCCAGCAGCACCGAACCGACGGTGGGGGCCTGGGTGTGGGCATCGGGCAGCCAGGTGTGGAACGGGAAGATCGGCACCTTGATGCCGAAGCCCATGAACATCCCCCCGAAGATCCACACCGCGGTGGTCGAGGAGATGGCCGTGGCCGCCACGGGCAGGGCCCTCATGTCGAAGGTGTTGGCCTGTCCCCCCGCCAGGGTGCCGTCGGCGAGGAAGTACAGGGCCACGAAGCTCACGATCATCAGAGCCGAACCCAGCAGGGTGAACAGGAAGAACTTCAGCGAGGCGTACTTGCGCTGGGGACCGCCCCAGACGCCGATGAGGAAGTACATCGGCAGCAGGACCAGCTCGAAGAACACGAAGAACAGGATCAGGTCCTGGGCCACGAAGCTGCCGTTCATGCCCGTGGAGAGGATCAGGATCAGGATCAGGAAGGCCTTCGCATTGCCCGGGTCGGGAATGTGCTTCCAGCTGTAGATGATGCACAGCGGTACCACCGCCGCCGACAGCGCCAGCAGGGGCAGTGATATGCCGTCGACACCGATGATGTACCGGCTGTTGATCACGTCGATCCAGGAAC
>DRKF01000377.1 GCA_011051915.1 Acidimicrobiales bacterium
ACTCGACCCTCGTCCGCTCTCGGCTGGACCGTAGAATCCGAGGCGTGGCGGATCGGCTCGACCCCGAGGTGGTGGAAAGGGTGGTTCGTCGGGCCCTCGAGTTCGACGTCCAGGCCTCCGACGCCGGGCGGGCGGGAGAGGGGATAGACGCCGACGCTCTGGTGGCCGCCGCCGGAGAGGTGGGAATCTCCCCCGAGGCGGTTCGCCGGGCCATCGCGTTCGAACGTCTGGGCCCCCGGCCCCGGCCCTCGCCTCTGGACCGCTTCCTGGGGCCGGAATCGGTGGTCGTCCAGCAGACGCTCGACCTGAGCGCCGCCATGGCCATGGGTCGTCTCGACACCTGGTTGACCGAGGGTCACTTCCTCCGGCCGATGAGAGTCGAAGGGCTGAGCGGACGGTGGCAGCGACGCCGGGATCTGGCGGCCCGTATCCAGAGGAAACTCCGGGGGCTCACCGGAGGCGCCACTCTGGGCGGGGTCGAGGACCTCAGAGCACAGGCGGCACCGATCGGTGAGGGGTCCTGCGTAGCGCGCGTACTCGTCGTCCGACGGCGTTCGCGGTGGGACTCGCTGATGACCCTGACCGCCCTGGCCGGGTTCTCCGTCGCCTGCGTGGCGCTGGCGGTGGTGGTCAATCCCCTACTGGTGTTCCTGAGCCTGCTGGGCGTGCTCGCCGCGGCCTCCACCGCCCGACGATCACGTCTGGCTTCCGCCGAGCTGCGAACGGAGCTGGACCGTCTGATTCAGCAGGTGGAATCGGGCGAGACCCCCGAATCCTTCACTCCCCGGTCCCGACGGGATCGGCGATCCGGGGCCGCCCGAGGCCCGACCACCAGCGCAGAGACACCAGGCCGCAGCCGGCCCAGCCGCACTCCGCCCCGCCGGAACCGCGACACCCCGGATCAGGCGGGTGGAACGTCCTCGGCCAGCTCCTCCCCGTAGAGACGGACCAGAGATCGCCGCATCTCGGCCTCGTCCACCTCGGGGGCCTGAGCGGCGTAGATCTCCGCCAGGTCGGGGGCCGCGGCCAACTCGTCCCACGAGGCCGGGTCCCACAGTCGCGAGCGGCGGAACGCCTTGGCGCAGTGGCCGTATATCTCCTCGGTCTCCACCACCAGGGCCAGCCTGGGGCGTCGTAGCTCGGGGGTGAACCGGTCCAACAACGCGGGGTCGGTGGTCAGCAGGCCCGGTCCGTTGATGCGCAGGGTCTCGTCGCGTCCGGGCACCATGAGCAGGAGCCCCACCCCCGGACTGGCCACCACGTTGCGATAGCTGTCGAGGAGGTTGTTGCCGCCGAGGTCGGGGATCGCCACGTGACGATCGTCGAGACGGAGAATGAAGCCGGGAGGGCCACCCCGGGGAGAGGCATCGGCGGTCGAGCCGTGGCCGGTGGCCAGCACCACGAAGGGACAGAGATCGATGAAGCGGGCCGAGGCGTGGTCGATTCGCGACCGGACCTTGGCGGCGGCCCGAGCCGTGGGCCGGCGGTAAAGGGCCTCCAACTGGGCTTCGCTCCGGATCATGAAGGCGTCGGCCATGGGGTTCGATGCTAGCCACCACCCATCCGGCACCGGGTTGAATCACAGGGTGGATCTCGAAGGTCCGAACGGCGGACCAGGTTCGGGACCGGGAACGACACCGCTCGGTCAACCAGGTCCGGAACCGGGAACGACACCGCTCGGTCAACCCGATGAGTGGTCCCCCCGGTACCCCGGCCCGTCCTGGGCCTCGATGCCGTGCACGTCCAGCAGGCGCAGGAAGGTGTCGATGTGAGGTGATCCGTCCGCGGCCCGGGCCCTCAGGGCCCCCACGATGCTCCCACCGTCGGACAGGTCGAGTTCCATGGGCCGCACCATTCCGAGCGCCGCGGCGGTGCGGGCGGCGTTGGCCGGCAGGGCTCCGAGATGCCCGCCGGTGACCAGTCCGACGGTGAGCAGCGGGTCGGAGGTCTCCACGACGGGAAGGGGTGGTTCCAGGCCGGCGGCGAAGAAGTACCCGTTGACTGCGTTGGTGGTGGGGGTCCCCCGGGGAGCCAGAACCCAGGGCTGGGCCCGCAGCCACGCGGGAGACGGTGGCTCGGCCGGGGCGGTGGTGGCGGTGATGATCGCCGTCCGGTCGCGAAACAACGGCACGAACACCAGTTCCGGCTCGGGCGCCGGAGGGGGCGTCAGGACCAGATCGAGTTCTCCGATCCGCAACTCGTCTATCAGCTCCGAGGTGGCTCCCACCCGGACCCGGATCCTGATCCGGGGGTGATCGGACCGCATCCGAGCCACGGCCGTGGTCACCGACTCGACCGACAGATGGGGCACGATCCCCAGACGGAGCTCCCCGGACTGCCCCTGGGCCCAACCCGCCAGATCCCGACGGGCCCGCGCGGTGACGGCGGTGACCGCCCGCCCCCGCTCCGCCAGCTGAGCTCCCGGAAGCGTGGGGATCATTCCCCGGGCGCTGCGCACGAACAGCGCCACACCCAGGCGGCGCTCGAGTTGGCCCAGACTTCGGCTCAGGGCCGGTTGCGAGGTGCCCAACCGGTCGGCGGCGGCGGTAAGCGTGCCCGAGGACTCGATGGCGGCGATCAGTTCCAGGTCCCGGACCGAGAGCATGAACCACCCTACCCCACACATATCTGACCGATATGCCTGCGTGCCAGATTGATACTTCCTCGATATGTTTCCCATCCCCATAATCCCGGCATGAGACCCGCCGTCGACCGCAGCCGCCCCGATCCCGCGCCCATCGCGAACCCGCGACTCCCGGCATGAAGTTCGGCCTCTGGTACACCGCGGTGGGGCCCTTCGCCTTCCCCGACCGGGCCACCGAGCTGGCCGTTTCCGCCGAACGGGCCGGGTTCGAGTCCCTCTGGACCGGTGACCACGTGACCGTTCCCGCCGGATACTCGTCGGTCTATCCCTACTCCGACACCGGTCGGATGGCCGGAGACGGTGCGGTGCCGATGGGTGAACCCCTGATCTGGTTCGCCCACGTGGCTGCGGTCACGAGCCGCATCCGGCTGGCGTCGGGGGTACTGGTTCTGCCCCAACGGGAGCCGGTCCTGGTGGCCAAGCAGGCGGCCACCCTGGCGGTCCTCTCCGGAGAGCGTCTGATACTCGGCACCGGAATCGGCTGGCTGGCCGAGGAGTTCGAGGCTCTCGGCGCCGACTTCCCCGGTCGGGCCCGCCGCCACGACGAGTACGTGGCGGTCATGAGGGCCCTGTGGTCCGAACCGGAGGTGGACTTTCGGGGAGAGTTCGTCCACCTCCGGTCGGCTCGCCTGTCACCCCGCCCCGCCTCGGGTTCGATTCCCGTGATCATCGGCGGCCACACCGAGGCGTCGGCGCGACGCGCCGGTCGGTTGGGAGACGGGTTCTTCCCCGCCAAGGGTTCACCGGAGGAGCTGAGTCACCTCTTCGACGTGGCCCGCCGCGCGGCCGAACAGGCGGGCCGTGACCCCGCGGCCCTGGAATTCAGCGTCCACGACCCTTCCGTGGCCGAACCCGAAGCGCGAGAACAGGCCCTGGCCCGCTGGCGGGACATGGGAGTGGACCGGGTGATCCTGAGCCCACCCACCTTCGACCCTGATCGTCTGGTCGAGTTCGTCGGTCGATTCGGGGCCGAGGTGATCTCCCGTGACTGAAGCGATGGATGACCCGGAGACGGGCGGGGGGAACGCAGCCGGCCTGCTGGCCGCGGTCGGGGACCTGTCGCCCACAATGGAGGCCGAGATCAGGGAGAGCGAGCGTCGGGGTCACCTGACCGACCGGAGTGTCCGCCTGCTCCACCGCGCCGGCCTCTTCCGAATGGCCTGGCCCGTCGAACTCGGCGGACCCGGCCTCGGCCTCGCCCAACAGGTCGCCGTGCTGAACCGACTGGCCCGAGTGGACGCCACCGCGGCCTGGAACGTGGCGGTGGGTTCACTGCACACCGGGTTCGCCGGTGCCTACCTGTCCGACGAGGCCGTGGCCGAGATCTGGTCGGGCCCCGAACCCGTGACCGCCGGACAGATGGCGGCCAGAGGCTGGGCCGAACCGGCCGAGGGAGGTCTGGTGGTCGGCGGCGAATGGTCCTTCGCCAGCGGCATGCACCAGTCCAACTGGGTGATCTCGGGAGCCCGGATCCGCGGCGGACCTCTCGACGGCCGCGAGATCGACTTCGTCGTACCGGTGGAGGCCGTGGAGGTCGACCGGGCCTCCTGGGAGGTGATGGGACTGGAGGCCACCGGCTCCTACGACTATCGGATCACCCGTCGATTCGTTCCCGACGGCTGGTGGTTCCCCATGCCGATCGCACCCAGGCTGAGGGGAGGACCGCTATTCGACCTGCCGGTCCCGACCCAGACCCTGGCCCTGCATCTCGGAGTACCACTGGGGGCGGCGCGTCGCAGCATCGAGGAAGTCTGCCGTTTGGCCGAAGCCAAGCAGAGGGACTTCTCACCCACCACCATCGGTGCCCGGGAGAGCTTCCTGACCGAGCTGGCCCGGATGGACTGCCGGGTGTCGGCGGCGGAACTGGCGGCCGACGACCTGTGCCGTCGGATCGAGTCCGGGTCGGGAACCGGCCCCATGGAGATGCTCCTCCGGGGCCGAGCCGTCACCCGGTGGGTCACCGAGGTAGCCCTGGAGGTGGCGGTGTGGGCTCTGGGCCAGGGCGGAGGACAGGCGGCGAGACTCGATCACCCGCTGCAGAGGATCGCTCGGGACCTGCTGGTCGCTCGCCAGCACGTGATGGTGGACGAGATCGCCCTGGCCGCTCGGGGCGCCCAGCTCATGACGGAGCATGCCCATGGAACGTGAACCGTTCGCCGATTCACCGGTGTTCACCTTCGATCGACCCCACCGGGGCCTGTTGCGACTCTGGTTGGACACCGGACTTCCCCAGAACGCCGTAACCCACGACAACCACTCCGAGTTGGGCCGCGTCTGGGGCGCGGTCGCCGACGACGAGGCGAGGGTGGTCCTGGTTCGAGGGGTGAACGGCGCCTTCTGCGGCGGGGGCACCGCCGCCTTCCTGGGGCCGTTGGTCGACGATCACCGGGCACGAATGCAGGTGCTCGATGACATGAGGGCTCTGATCCGCGGAGTCACCGAATGCCCCAAGCCGGTGGTGTCGGCCATCGACGGCTACTGCGCCGGGGCGGGCCTGGCCCTGGGGGTGATGGCCGATGTCTCGCTCGTGGCCCGGTCGGCCACCCTCCACGACGCCCACACGATCGCCGGTCTGGTGTGCGGGGACCACGCCGCCTTCGCCTGGCCCCTGCTGATGGGCATGGCCAAGGCCAAGTACCACCTGCTGACCGCCACTCCCCT
>DRKF01000378.1 GCA_011051915.1 Acidimicrobiales bacterium
CGTCTTGGCGTGATCGGGTCCCTCCTCGGCGATCTCGTAGGCGGGAACCGAGCCGAAGCGCCCGGCCGCCTCCTCCTGCAGTCTGGTCTTGTGATCGTCGGAACCGGGGAGTTCGATCGCCTCGCGCACCCGATCCCCCAGCGAGTTCAGAACCATCGAGCAGGCCGCTTCCCAACCCCCGTCGAGATACACGGCCCCGACGACGGCCTCGAAGGCGTCGGCCAGCAGGGAGAACTTCTGCCTACCACCGGTGAGTTCCTCGCCCCGGCCCAGCTTGAGGGCCTCGCCCACCCCGAGTTCGGCCGCCGCCCGGGCCAGGCTGTCGGTACTGACCACCGAGGCCCTGACCTTGGCCATGGACCCCTCGGCCAGATGGGAGAAGTGGCGGTACATGTACTCCGTCACCGCCAGGCCCACCACCGAGTCCCCGAGAAACTCCAGCCTCTCGTTGGACTCCACCGGCGCCTCCGCGCCGGAGGCCGCGACGGCGTCGTTGCGCTCGGCGCACCACGAGCGGTGGGCCAGGGCGCGGTCGAGCAGACTGGGGTCGGCGAACAAGTGTCCGATCCTCCGACCCAGCTCCTCGACGCCGGTTCCGGTCCCCAGGATTACGAACCGAGCTTGGCCGTCACGTAGTCCACGGCATCGCGGACGGTTCGGAGATCCTCGAGATCCTCGTCCTCGATCCGAAAACCGACCGTACGCTCGCCGATCTCCTCCTCGAGGGCCTCGACCAGCTCGATCAGAGCCAGGGAATCGGCGTCGAGGTCGTCGGCGAACGACGAGCTCTCCGACACCTCGTCGGGCTCGATCTCGAGAATGTCGGCCAACTGGTCGCGGATGAACTCGAAGACTTCCTGACGGTCCATGGGACCTTGTTCGACATGTGTCTCCGCCGGCACCTTCATCTCCTGGAAGTGGGTTCTGGGGCGATCCTAGCGGCGAGGGCGCCGACGAGGTCGGCTTCGACCATGTCGCGGGCCACTCGCATGGCATTCACCACGGCGTTCCGCCCCGAGGAGCCGTGGCTGATGATGCAGACCCCGTCGACACCGAGGAGCATCGCTCCCCCGTAGGTGTCGGGATCCATCTGAGCGGCCAGGGGAGCCAGCAGACCGAGGGTCTGGGGCTCGCCGGCCAGGGCCTCCAGCACCGCGGCCACCATGGCCTTGAGGCCTCCCTCGAGCGTCTTGAGGACGACGTTCCCGGTGAACCCGTCGGTGACGACCACGTCGACCTCGTCGGTCATGATGTCGCGGCCCTCGACGTTGCCGATGAAATCGATTCCGGGGGTGTCCACCAGCAGGGCGTGGGCCTCCTTGGTGAGATGGTTTCCCTTGGACGCCTCCTCACCGATGGAGAGCAGACCAACCCGGGGCTCGGCGATGCCGAACCTCTTGGTGGCGTACACCGAACCCATCTGGGCGAACTGGGCCAACCACGCCGCCTGGCAGTCGGCCATGGCCCCGGCGTCGAGGAGAACCGTGGGGGTGGAGCCCGGAACGGGTATCGGGGTGGCCACCGCCGGACGGCTCACGCCCTTGATCCGGCCCATCCGGAGCAGGGCACTGGCCACGGTGGCCCCGGTGTTGCCGGCGGAGATCATGGCCGAGGCCCGCCCGTCGCGGACCAGCTCGGCCGCCCTCACCAGCGAGGAGTCCTTCATGCTGCGGACCGCCCGGGCCCCGTCCGCGTCCATGGCGATGATCTCCGAGGCCGGGTGCACGTCGATGCCCTCGGCCTCGGGGAAGGAGGCGATCCGCTCGGGTTGACCGACGAGGATCACGTTCACGGCCAGTTCGTCGACTGCCATCTGGGCCCCGGCGATGATCTCCCCGGGTGCGTTGTCTCCGCCCATGGCATCGAGGGCCAGGGGCAGGGGTTCGCCCACGGGCTACTCGACCTCTATGGCCTGGCGACCGTGGTACCAGCCGCAGTTGGGGCATACGACGTGGGGGAGCTTGGCCTCGTGGCAGCGGGGACAGGTGCTGCGGGGGGCGGCGGCAAGCTTCCACGCCGAGGCCCGGCGACTGCGGGTCTTGGACTTGGATGTCTTCTTCTTGGGGACTGCCATTTCGGTTCCTGAAGCTTGGCGGGCCGCGGCCTTGGATACCGGCCGGCACGAAGGTGCAATCGTACTCCCTTCGAACCGGGGCGGCTACCCCGGCTCGGGGAACTCGAGTTGGTCCAGGGCGGCCCAACGGGGATCGGGGGTCTCCCCGGTGTCCTCGGCCTCGTCGGCCGCGACCTCCGGGGCGTTGGGGCACTTCCCCACCCCGCCGTAGGGGCAGCGGGCCAGCACCGGCAGGGCCAGCAGCAGCGCATCGCGGATCATCTCGGTCGCGTCGAGGTACTCACGGCCCACGGCGTAGGTCTCCCCCTCCACGGGCTCGTCGGCGAACAGCTCGGCCACCTCGGCGACGATCGGGCCCTCGAGGGGTTCGAGGCAGAGGTTGCACGGCCCCCGCCATGACCCCGTGACCGTGCCGGTGACCATGACCCCCTCGTGAACCGACTCGAGTACGAGGTCGAGCTCCACATCCACCTCGGAGCGCACCGCCGTGTCGCCAACCGTCAATCCCTCGGCCCTGGTCCGACCCACGAACTCCCGCCGCCGGTTCAGGCCACGACGCAGGTCGGTGAGTGGGATCCGCATACCGGTCCTCCTCAGCGAATGTCGATGCTGTCCTGGTCGAACAGCGGCTCACCGTCGAGTTCGTCCGACGGCTCGGCTTCGGGGGCGGCGACGTCGGGTGGTGTGTGGGGAAGGGCCGCCAGGCGCTCGCGCCCCCTCTTCACCACCGCGGCTATGTCGTGGAGGGTGGTCTCGAACTCACCGAGGCGTTCCTCGCAGTAGTCCTCGGTCTGGCGCCTCAACCGGCGGGACTCGGCCTGGGCCTGATCCAGCACCCTCCGGGCCCGTTGCTCCGCCGAGCGGACCACCTCGGTGCGTTCCACCATCCTCTCGGCCTGCACCGCCGCCGCCGCCACTATCTCGCGGGCCTCACCACGGGCCTGTTCGAGATACTCATCGCGTTCCTTGAGCAGCCAACGGGCCTCTCTCAGCTCCTCGGGCAGTCGCTCACCGATCTCCTCGAGGAGGGCCAGCAGGGCGTCACGGTCGACCTTGACCATGGTGGACAGAGCCACGGGCCGGGCCTCGGAGACCATGGCGATGGCCTCACCCAGGAGGTCGGTGATCTCCGTCACCGGCCCTCGGCCCTCCTGCGGCTGAGCGCCTCGGCCACCGGAGCCGGCACCATGCCGCTGACGTCGCCGCCGTAGCGGTGGATCTCGCGCACGAACTTGGAGGCTATGTAGGAATCCGACGAGGTGGACGGGATGAACACGGTGATCATCCCCGACACCGCCCGGTTCATCTGGGCCATCAGCAGTTCGCTCTCGAAATCCGACACCCCGCGGAGACCCTTGATGATCATGTCCGCCTCGAGATCCCGGGCCAGGTCGACCACCAGGGCCGAGAACTGGGTGACGGTCACGTTCGGCAGGTGGGCCAGGGAGGCCTCCAGCAGCTCCCGTCGTTCGTCGATGTCGAACAGCGGGGTGCCCTTCTGGGGGTTTCGCATGGCGGCCACGACGACCTCGTCGAACAGCTTGGCCGCGGTGGACACGATCTCGACGTGTCCATTGTGAACCGGGTCGAATGAACCCGGGTAGAGAACCTTGACCACTCGGTCTCCCCTCGATCGCTGCCCACGGTACCGGAGGCGGTCAGCCCGGCGGAAAAGTCCCATCCAGGCGGCGCCGTAGGTGGCGGCGTGAACCACCTCCCAACCCGGAGGAGGCTCGACCTCGGCCCCCGCCTCGACCACCAGGTGTCCGTCGGGGGCCAGGACACCGCCGGCGGTCTCGATGAGTTCGGTCCACCGGTCGAATGCGTAGGGCGGGTCGGCCAGGACGAGGTCGTA
>DRKF01000379.1 GCA_011051915.1 Acidimicrobiales bacterium
AGCATCGTGACGCACATACCACTCCCGTTCGCGGCTCCGTGTTCCTGACCATTGCACTCAGGATAGGACCGGGGGCACCCCGGGTGGGTCATGTCCCCGGGGACCGGCCTGATTCTCGCACGACCGAGAGGGTGTTGAGGCCCCGAGCCTCGAGACCCCACCGAAGGAAAGAGCATCCTGGCCCGGCCCGAGCAGCCCGACCGCCCGGGTACGACACCGCCGGAGGCGGCTCCGGGGCCGGCGTCGGGTTGTGGTGACAATTCACTCTGAGTGCGCAATTGTCGCCCGGGTTGGCGTTTCTGTGCCGAACAGCGTCTACACTGCGGTAACCGCGGACAGGTCCGCAGCTACCGGTAGCTCAACCGTTCCCGGGCTGTGCTGTTTCCGTTCTTCACAACCCCCAGAACCAGGAATCAGCTCGCGCCGACCACCACTCGTGGCCACGCACGTCCTCACGGACAGCTGTCCGCACCGGAAATCGGGCCGAGGCCCATCGATACACGCATACGGGAGGCTCCCATGGGCGCAAGCCGAACCAGCTTCGAGAAGCTCCAAAGGGACAGGGCCAAGAAGGCCAAGGCCGACGCCAAGAGGGCCAAGCGGCAGGGCAAGCCCATCGCCGGTACCGAGCGAACCTCGAGTTCCGCCCGGGAAGCCCAGGCTCCTGCCGAGATGCCCTCCTCGGGCCGGATCGGCCCCAACGAGCTGTTGGTGATGGTGGAACAGCTCCAGAGTCGACGGGCCCGCAAGGAGATCACCGAGGAGGAGTTCGAGGAACTCAAGAAGGACCTCCTCGCCCGTCTGGCCTGAGATCCCTCCCCCCACCGGAGCGGTCGGGGGAAGCCGGCCCGAGCGCCTCACCGCCCGGGCCGGGAGCAGGTGAAGACCGCGTCATCGGGATCACGGCCACCTCCGGCCCCCTCGCCCGCGATCAGGGGACGTAGCGGCCGACGTAGGCCAGCCCGGTCAAACCGACGCCGGCGGCCCCTGCCACCACCATGGTTCCGGCGAACACCCGACGACTCCAGGGCAGCATCGCGGCGCCCACCAACAGGGTGGGTGCGGCCAGGTAGTACCTCTCGAGCGAATTGAGGTTCCCCGCTCCCAGGGCGACGGCGGCCACGGCCACCCCGTACCACGCCAGGGGTCGGGGCAGGAGCAACCAGCCCACGACGACCAGGCCCACAAGCAGCAGGGCGAAGGGGGCGTGCAGGCCGTCGCCGAGAGGATCGGAGACGAGGAGATCCCAGACCGCCACGAGGACCCGCGACAGCGGCTCGTGGAATCCGCCACGGAGAGGTCTCTGCACCGAGACCGGCTCCCAGAAGCCGTGTCCGGACCGCCAGCTCCACCCGGCGAACAACAGGGCTCCGGCCGGAGCGGCGAGGATCATCGAGACGGCGGTCAGCCGGTTCCGGAGCCTGCCGCCGATATCGCTCCCGGCCCAGACTCGGGCCGCGACCACGGCGAGAGGTACGACGAGCAGCACACCGGTGGGGCGAACCAGCGCCGCCGCCAGGGCCGCCGGAGCTGCCCACGTCCACCGGCGTCCGCACCCGCCCAGCAGGGCGACCAGGACGAGCACCATCGCCAGGGGCTCGGAGTAGGCCATCACCGACACGAACGACGCCGGCCACAGCCCGACCAGCCAGACGGCCCGACGGGCGACGACGGGGTCTCCGCTCAACAGCCTCGACAGACGCAGTACCAGGGCCAGGGCCAGCAGAAACGACAGGTTGGCGATCACGACCAGGGCGGTGGCCGGGCCTCCGGGCAGGAAGCCCAGAAAACGCCCGAGCAACGGATACCCGGGAAAGAACCGGATCGAACCCGGGGTGTGCCCGTAGCCGTGCACGGCCAGGTCCCGGTACCACGCACCATCCCAGGCGAACAGCCCCTGGTCCAGTTGCAGGGGACGGGTGACCGACCATGCACCCCACGTCACCCGGGCCAGGAACCAGCCGACAACGAACACGACCCGACCGGCGAGCCAGGCGGTCACCACGGTGAACACGTCCGGGCCGCGGTCCGCCAGGTTCGGGGATCCTGTCGAGGATCGCCGGACGTCCGTGGCCACGGTGCCGGGGTCGGATCCTCGACCCCTCTGGGACGTCAACGGGGAAACCTGACCAGTCGGGCCGGTTCGAAGACTTCCTCGGCGGGGGCCACGACGGTCTCACCGGGCCCGAGCCGGAGCGCCAGGTCCAGTTCCAGACGCTGACAGGAATCGCCGAGGGTCCGATAGCCCCCCTGCCACACCATCCACACCCCGCTGCCACCGGCGATCTCGAGGATCCGGTTCGCCACCATGTCGGGCTCGGCCCCGGACATGCGTTCGGCGTAGTCGGACCAGTTCACGAAGCGGGGGTCCGTCAGGTCGGGATAGGCGACGGCCCTGACATCGGTCCGGAGATATCTCGTGGTGGCCGGACCCAACTGGTCGGGACAGAAGATCACCAGATCGCCCGGCGCGGCGGCCTCGAGGGCCTCGGCCACCTGGCGTCCCTGAGTCCTCTCCTCCCTGACGAGATCCCCGTCGACCAGAACCGAGACCGTCAACACGGTGAGGGCGAGCAGGGCTCCGGCCCATCTCCACTCCAGCCGACTCATTCCCAGGGCCGCCACCACCGCCACCGCTCCGAACACGACAGCGGAGTACCTCGGTTCGTAGGCGGAGTCGGCGACCGTGACCATCAGAATTCCGATGGTCATCACGGCGACGATCACGAGAACCGGTCGTCTGGCGTCCCGGGCACCCCTCGGAACGACGACGGCCGTCGGAAGCCTGTCTGTGGACGACTCCCACCGCTCGGTGCCGTATCCCATGGCCAGCACCACACTGAGGACCATCAGCAAGGCCAGACTGACGTTGGTCCGGTCACCGCCGGCCAGGGCGACCATGGTCCTCACCACCATCGTCGGAGGGGTCGGGGATGTCGCCCAGGGGGTTCCGGTGTGTCGTAGCTGGTCCAGGAGCACCGGAGTCCACGGCAGGAACAACAGACCACCGGCCACGAGAGCCCCGAGCATCCGACCGGCGGCGACCCGAGCCGCCCCGACCCAGGATCGCCGGGCCCACACCAGCCACAGGAATCCGGCGGCCACGGCCGCGCTCCCCCAGTAGTGGGTCAGCAGTATGGCTGCCGTGAGCAGGGTGACCACCGCCGTCCACAACCAGGAGGGCCGGCGCAGACCCGTCTCGACCGACAGCCACAACGCCAGACCCAGCAGGGTCATCAACGAGTACATTCGGACCTCGGAGGAGTAGCGCACGGCGAACGGGGACACCGCCACGAACGCAACCGCGAGGCGGCCCGCCGACCTGCCCCCGAACCTCCGGCCGGCGATGTGGGCCAGGGGAAGGGAGAGAAGACCGAACAACCCCGAGAGCGCCCTGACGGCGGAATCTCCGTCACCCACGAAGTCGATCCAGTAGTGCAGCAGGAAGTAGTAGAGGGGGGGATGACCGTCCTGGCGCAGAGCCCCGGGGATGTCGGCCACCGGAAGTGACGCGATGTTGACCGTGAGCGCCTCGTCCAACCACAGAGGTGACCGAACCGCGAAACGCGACGCCACGGCCAACGCAACCAGCACAATCGCCGTCATCCGGGTCAGAAGAGCCCAGGGCACCAATGCGAAGACACGTCTTGTCCGATCCACGGGCCGGACAGTAGCGTTCGACGGCAATCACCACCCGACTCCCGCCACCGGAGTCCGACCCGGCGACTTCCGTGAGGTAGACAACACCCATGACCCGACCACCAACGGGCACAGAACAGGTGGTCGTGATCGGCGCCGGTCCCGCGGGCCTCACCGCGGCCTGGGACCTGGCCGAGCGACATCACCCCGCAGTGGTCCTCGAGGCCGACGACATCGTCGGTGGAATCAGCCGGACCGTCGAGCGGGACGGGTGGCGGTTCGACATAGGTGGCCATCGCTTCTTCACCAAGGTCACCGCGGTCGAGAAACGCTGGCGGGAGATCCTCCCCGAGGACGACTTCATGCTGCGACCCCGCAGCAGCCGCATCTTCTACCAGGGTGCCTTCTTCGACTATCCCCTGCGGCTCGGCAACGCCCTGAGGGGACTCGGGGTGATAGAGGCCACCCGTTGTGTCCTGTCGTACCTCGGAACCCGTATCCGACCCCCCGAGGACCAGACCACGTTCGAAGGATGGGTCGCCGCCCGGTTCGGCTGGCGGCTGTACGCCATCTTCTTCAAGACCTACACCGAGAAGGTGTGGGGGGTTCCCGCCACCTCCATCCAGGCCGACTGGGCGGCCCAGAGGATCAAGAACCTCTCCCTCTCCCGGGCGGTGTTCAACGCCCTCGATCCCCGCAAGGGCAAGACCGAGGTCACCAGCCTGATCGACGAGTTCCACTATCCCCGCTACGGGCCGGGGATGATGTGGGAGGAGGCCACCCGGCAGATCGAGATGCGGGGAATACCCGTTCATCTCGAGCACCGTGTCGACAGGCTCCAACACTCCGACGGAAAGGTGCGGACGGTCCACGTCGACACTCCCGAGGGGCCGAAGTCGTTCGAGGCCTCCGAGGTCATCTCCTCGATGCCGATCAATCTGCTGGTCCAGGCCATGGACCCTCCCCCTCCCCCCGATGTTCTCCGCGCCGCCGGCACCCTCCGACACCGGGACTTCCTCACCGTGGCCCTGGTGATTCCCGAGGGTCACGCCTTCCCCGACAACTGGATCTACATCCACTCCCCCGAGGTGCGCCTCGGTCGGGTCCAGAATTTCGGGACCTGGTCGGAGTGGATGGTGAAGCCCGGGCGCACCTGCCTCGGTCTGGAGTACTTCGTCAACGTCGGCGACGATCTCTGGGAGATGGCCGACGAGGATCTCATCGCCCTGGCGACCCGGGAGATCGAGAGCATCGGCCTGATCAGCCCCGGTGAGGTCGAGGCCGGCTACGTGGTGAGAATCCCCAAGGCCTATCCCGTCTACGACTCGGGCTATGCGGAGAAGGTGGACCTGCTCCGCCGCTGGCTGGCCGAGAACACCACCAACGTGCACCCGGTGGGACGCAACGGGATGCACAAGTACAACAACCAGGACCACTCGATGTTCACCGCCATGCTCACGGTGGAGAACATCTTCGGAGCCTCCAACGACGTGTGGTCGGTGAATGTCGAGGACGAGTACATAGAGGAGGGGGTCA
Source organism: Acidimicrobiales bacterium (assembly GCA_011051915.1). GTDB lineage: Bacteria > Actinomycetota > Acidimicrobiia > Acidimicrobiales > Poriferisodalaceae > DRKF01. Next base: position 5,176 of record DRKF01000379.1, read on the forward strand.
CCAACACCGGACGCGACGCCCCGGTGCTGCCGGCTCCCGTCGAATTTCATGCCGTGGAGGAGGTGAAGGCCGCCCTGGTGGTCCCCACACGCGACGAACGGGAGAACGTCGCCCCCCTCCTCGAGCGACTTCCTGAGCACCCGGCCCTGGAGCGGGTCCTCTTCGTGGACGACAGCACCGACGGACCCGCGGCCGAGGTCGTCCGCCTCGGAAGGACCTCGGGCCGACCGCGGATCTCCGCCCGCCACCGGGAACCCGCTGAGCGCTGGGGTGGTCTCGGAGGGGCGGTTCTCGAGGGCATCAAGCTGACCGACGAGCCCTGGATAGCCGTCATGGACGGAGATCTCCAGCATCCCCCCGAGTTGCTCTCCCGCCTCCTCGATCGTGCCGCCGGCGGCGACGTCGACCTGGTGATCGCGACCCGGCTGAACTGGGACAGCGTCGCCGAGGGGCTGAGCCCCACCCGGCGGCTGCTGTCGGCCACCGCCGGCAAGGCCGCCACCGCCCTGGTCGGTGAACGGATCGCCGGGATCGTTGACCCTCTCAGCGGGTTCTTCCTGGTCCGTCGGAGCGCCCTCGACGTCGACGCCCTGGATCCCACGGGTTTCAAGATCCTGCTGGAGATCCTCGCCACCCACCCCGGAATGAGGACCGCCGAGGTCGGCTACGAGTTCGGCCGACGGCAGTCGGGAAGTTCCAAGGGCGGGATCGTCGAGGGTGTCCGCTACCTGCGGCACCTGGCGAGCATGCGTCGCCGAATACGGACCGAGAGCTGAACTCAGTAGGGCCAGGTCTCACCGTCGTGACCCAGGACCCGGGCCAGGGGCCGGAGGCGGGTCACCATGGCCGTCTTGACCAGCAGGTTTCGGGCGAACCAGCCCAGCGACGAAAGCTGGCGGGCCACTCCCGCCAACCTCTCCCAGCCGGCCGGAACCGACCTGCGGTACTGCACCATCGACCCCGAGCGTCCCTCGTAGGTCCACTCGGCGGAAGGCAGCAGGTGGACCAGCAGGGCCAGGGTGACCCCGACGGAGCTGAAGGCGTCATGGATCAGCATGACCCCGCCGGGAGCGACCCTCGCCCCCCAGGCCCTGATGTCGGCCGAGGCGGGCCGGTACCGGTGGGCACCGTCGATGTAGAGGACATCCACGGGACCCTGGACCTCGTCGAGGGCCTCCGATGAGAAGCTGCGCACGTGTCGAACCCGATCGGCCACCCCGGCCCGGACCAGGTTGGCCCAGAACGCCTCGTGGTCGCTCTGCCCCTCCACGGCCGTGCCCTCCCACTGTCCCGGACCCCTGTCGTTGCCGGCATGGGGGTCGATGGCCACCAGTTCGGTGTCACCGGAGGCCGCCCGGGCGGCCACGATCACGGAGCGGCCGCGATAGCTGCCGATCTCGACGAACACGGGCCGACCCCCCATCGACCGGGAGCCGGCCGCCACCACCGCGTCCCAGATTCGCCGGGCCTGATCGCGGGTCATCCAGCCCTCGACCCCGTCCACGGCCCGCCAGGCCGACTCGAAACGATCCTCGGTCATCGGAAGTCGTCCCATCTCCGTCGCATTCTGATCAGGCAGTTCCAGGTCACTACCTCCCGCACCCCGGGGATCGAGGTCACGAAGGACAGCCACGGCCAGTACCGGGGCACCACGGAGACCACCTCCAGTCCCCGCCGACGGGACAGCAGCTCCAGTGTGGGACCGACGTGAACGGCGAAGAGTCCCTCCCCCATCCGGTTCTTGCGCGGGGGACCATGTCTCTTCTCATAGAGTCGAGGGCCGCGTTCGGGCCCCAGATACTGATAAGGGGTCATCTCATGGCCACCCCAGGGCGAGTACCAATTGGTCCAGGACAGATACACCCAACCCCCGGGTCGGAGCACCCTCTCGATCTCCGCCAGAACCCCGGCGGTGTCGGCCACGTGCTCCAGCAGGTTCGAGCAGAACACACCGTCGAATCCGGCCGTAGGGAAGGGCAGAGAGGTGGCGTCACCTTGAACCAGCCCGAAAGTGCCCTGCCATCCCGTTGTGTCCATGTCCACACCGACCACCCGGGCCCCGGCCTCACGCAGGGCCGAGGTGTAGTAGCCCGGGCCACACCCCAGATCCAGCAGTTCGGCTCCCGCCAGTCCGTGCCGGCGGTCGAGATCCGCGGCCGCCTCCGCCGCCAGGGCGGAGTAGAAGGGCTCGGGATCCCCGACCTCGTTGCGCCACAGCCCGAAGAGTCGCACCAAACGGGCGAACTCGGTTCTCAACCGGCGCCGGGATCCCTCGGCCGGGGTTGTGTGACAGGTCGACATGAGCAGCAGAGTTCACCACGCCGGAGGACGCCTTGCCACCACGGGGCCCGTCCAAGGTCGGGATGGCGCCCGTGAGCCGGGCCATGGCCCATCCGCAGGGCGGCGACCCCTCCGTGTACAGCGCTCTGCGTGATGCCGGTGTCCAGCGGGTCACGGTGCTGGCCTGGCGTGATCTGGATCGACCCGATTCGGGAGGATCGGAGATTTACGTCGACCGTGTGACCCGGGAGTGGGCCCGCTCGGGCCTGGAGGTGACCCTGTGCACCGGTCGAACCGGGTCCCAGCCTCCCAGGACGACCCGCAACGGGGTCCGTATCGAGCGAAGGGGAGGGACCCTGTCGGCCGTACCGCTGTGGACCGCCCGGGGCCTGGTCCGAAGACTGCCTGACTCCGACGCGACCGTGGAGATCTGGAACGGGCTCCCCTTCCTCACGCCACTGTGGGCCGGAAGGCCCCGCCTCACCGTCCTGCACCACCTGCACGGACGACTCTGGCACGACTTCCTGCCGCCGGGCGCGGCCCATGTCGGCCGCTGGGCCGAACGTGCCGCCTTCCCCCGCCTGTACCGCTCCACGCCGGTGGCCACCCTGGCCCGATCCAGCCGCGACGAGCTGTTGGCTCGCACCCCGCTCCGGGCCGAGAACGTACACGTGGTCGAACCGGGGGTGGAGGACCGGTTCACCCCCGGGGGGTCCCGGTCCGCCGTTCCGACGGTGCTCATCGTCGCCCGGCTGGTGCCGTCCAAGCGGGTCGACCGTGCCCTGGAAGCCGCTCTGGCGGCGGCACGGGACATCCCCGCCGGCGCGGATCCCGTCCGGATCGAGGTGATCGGGACCGGCCCCGAGATGGGCCCACTGAGAGCCGCCTACGGCGATCGGGTCCGTTTCCGCGGGCGGGTCGACGACTCGGAGCTGGTCGAGGCCTACCGGGGCGCCTGGCTGCTGGTGTCCGCATCCGACAGCGAGGGATGGGGAATGACCGTCACCGAGGCCGCCGCCTGCGGTACGCCCAGTGTGGCTCTCGACACCCCCGGTCACCGCGACGCCGTGATCGACGGCCGAAGTGGAATCCTGACCACCGATGACCGCATGTCGAACGCCATCGCCGAGATCCTCACCGACGACGAGCTGCGTCGGTCCCTCGGCGCCGGAGCCCGGGCCCGGGCCTCGGGACTGCGCTGGGAATCCACGGCGGCGCACCTGGCCGAGCTGTTGAGGGCACAGGTGACCCCCACGTGAGGCGCGGCCTGTTCCGAAGGGTCGGCACCGACCAACGATCCAGCGGCCACGGGACTGGTCGTCTGTTCGCCCTCCTGGCCGCCGTCTCCTATCTGCCCCTGCTGCTCACCCGACCGGGCCAGGTCGTGGCCGACACCAAGCAGTACCTGATACTCGATCCCGGTGGGGTGCTTTCCGCCTCCAGGAGCCTCTGGGATCCCGACTGGGCCCTGGGCACGGTGACCCATCAGAGCATCGGCTACCTGTGGCCGATGGGGCCGTTCTTCTGGGCGGGAAAGACGCTCGGCCTGCCAATGTGGCTGGTGCAGCGCCTCTGGCTGGGCTCGATCCTGTTCGCCGCCGGTACCGGGGTGGTCTGGCTGGCGGGAGTGCTCGGGGCCCCGGGACGACGGGGGACCGCCGGGGGCCGGCACCAGGGGATCCCGGCCCTGACCGTCAGTGCCCTGGCCTACACCCTGACCCCCTATGCGCTGTCCTACTCCAGCCGCATCTCCGTTCTGCTCCTCGCCTGGGCGGCGCTCCCGTGGCTGATCGGACTCGGTGTCCGCGCCTCGCGGCGTGGAGGCTGGAGGGATCCTGCCCTGCTGGGCCTGGTTGCCATGTCGGTGGGCAGCGTCAACGCCAGCTCCCTCTTCTACGCCGGTCTGGGGGTGATCCTCTGGTTCCCGTTCGCCATGTGGATCTCCCGCGAGGTGCCCATGCGGAGGGGCCTGGCGGCCATGGGGCGTATCGGGATCATGACCCTGGGGGCTTCCGCCTGGTGGTGGATCCCGTTGCTGGTCCAGGCCCGGTGGGGTCCACCGGTGCTCCAGTTCTCCGAGACACTGGAGGTCGTGGCCTCCGCCTCCACCTCGGTCGAGGCCTGGCGGGGCCTCGGCTACTGGATCTTCTACGGTGGGGACAAGATAGGCCCCTGGGTCACCGCCGGACTCGGCTACATGGAACACCCGTGGCTGATCGCCACCGGATTCACCCTCACCGGCCTGACCCTGCTGTCGGCGGTCGCCGTCCGGTGGCGCTACCGGGCGTACATGCTGATGCTGATGATCACCGGGCTGGTCCTCACCGTCGGCCTGCATCCCCACCAATCCCCTTCGCCTCTCGGGACCGTCCTGCGTGATGCCGGTGAGGCCAGCACCGTCGGTCTGGCCCTGCGGAGCTCGCCACGGGCCCTGCCACTGTTCCTGTTGGCCTCGGCCCTGATGCTGGGTGTCGGGGTGCAGGCCCTCACCGATCTTCGCCCCCGCCTGGGCCGTGCCCTGGCCTGGGCCACCATCGCCCTGGTGATCGTCAATCAGCTCCCGCTGTTCACCGGATCCTATGTCGGTCCCGAGCTGGCCCGCGACGAGACCCTTCCGGCCTCGTGGACTGACGCCGCCGCTGCCCTGGACCAGGGTCCCCTCGACAGCCGGATCCTGGTGGTTCCGGGAGCCGACTTCTCCGCCCACCGTTGGGGCAACACGATCGATCACGTCCTCCCGGGTCTCGTCGAGAGACCGGTCGCCGTCAGGGAACTGATCGGCTTCTCCAGCCAGGCCGCATCGGACCTGCTGATCGCCCTCGACCGCCGTCTCCAGGAAGGGGTGTGGGAGCCCGACTCGATCGCCCCGATCGCCCGTCTGCTGGGCGCCGGCGATGTCGTGGTCCAGTCGGATCTCGAGTTCGAGCGCTACCGCACCCCTCGCCCCCGCCAGTTCTGGGAACGACTGGTCGGAGACGGTCGGGAACCTGTGCCGCCGCCGGGACTCATGGCCCCCCGGGGATTCGGGGAGCCGCTGCCCAACCTCCCCACACCCCGGTTCCCGATGCAGGACGAACTGGAGCTGAGCTCCCCCGCCGATCTGGCCGACCCGCCTCCCGTGTCGGTTTTCCAGGTCGCGGGAGGCGCCTCGGTCGTCACCGCCCGACCGGCCGACAGACCGCTCCTGCTGGCCGGCGACGGAGAGGGCCTCGTCGACCTGGCCGAGGCCGGACTCCTCCCCGACAACCGGGCGATCCTGTACTCGGCCGATCTCGACCGGCCCGAGTTGGAGCGGGCGCTCGAGGCCGGAGCCACTCTGGTTGTCACCGACACCAACCGTCTCCGCGGCCGTCGCTGGAAGACCGTGAGGGACAACGTGGGGTACACCGAGAGGGCCGATGGCGCCGATCGGATCGTCGACCCCAGCGACACCCGGCTGGAGCTGTTCGCCGATCCCCCACCAGGGTCGTACACCACCGCCCTCCAAAGAGGCGCCCTCGTCGTCGCTTCCGGCTACGGCAACCCGATCTCCTTCCATCCCGAGAGCCGGGCGGTCATGGCCCTCGACGGCGATCCCCTGACCGCCTGGCGGACCGCGGCGTTCTCCGATGCCCGGGGTCAGACCATCACCATCAGGCCCGACACTCCCGTTGTGGCCGATTCGATCACCCTGCTGCAACCCATCGAGGGGCACCGGGACCGCCACATAACCGATCTCCTCGTCACGATCAACGGCGAGGACCCCATTGCGGTCACCCTCGGTGACGAGTCTCTTTCTGCACCCGGCCAGAGCGTGCCCATCCCCGCCTCCACGGTGGAAGAACTCACCATCGAGATAGTCGAGACCAGCGCCGGACGACGTCCGGGGTTCGGCGGGCTCAGCCCGGTCGGATTCGCCGAGATCGGAATCGGCGGGTTGAACGTCGAGGAGATCATCTCGATGCCGGAGGACCTGCTGGGAAGGATCGGCCCCGGGCCCGCCGCCGGCGGGGACCTGACGCTGTTGATGACCCGCCTTCGGACCGATCCGACCAACGCGGTGCGTCGTGACACCGAGACCCACATCGCCCGCGGCTTCGACCTGCCGGCGGCCCGCTCGTTCGAGGTTCACGGCACCGTCAGGTTGTCTCCCCGGGCCGACGGCTCCCTCGTCGACGCCGAGCTGGGCCTCGGCCCGGTGGTGAGAACCTCGGCCCGTCTGCCGGGGCCGGTGAGGAACCGCGGGCACTCGGCCTTCGACGGGGATCCCCGCACGGCATGGCAGACACCGTTCGGGCCCCAGGTCGGCCAGTGGATCGAGTTCGAGACCGATCCCGTCCCCGGGCGTAGGGCCACCGTCAGGTTCCTCGCCGACGATCGCCACAGCCTGCCCACCGAGGTGGAGGTCACCCGGGACGGGACGGCTGTCCGGCGGTCGGTACCAGCTGACGGCGTGCTGGAACTCGACCTGGACGCAACCTCGCTCACCCGGCTGACCGTCACCGCCGTGGCCCCGACCCTCACCACCGACTGGTTCAGCGAGAGCCAGGTGACGATGCCGGCCGGGATCTCCGAGATAGAGACGGATCCCCCGGCAATTCAGCGCCGCGAGCGGACCGAACAGCAGTTGACCCGAACCTGCCGGTCGGACCTCGTCGAAGTGGACGGCCGCCCGATCCCGGTGACACTGACGGCCCCTGACGGCCTCGACGGGCCCTTCCGCCTCGACTCCTGCGCCCCGCTGAATCTGGGCCCCGGTGAGCACGTCCTGCGTACCGCCGTCGGACGTGACGTGGGACTCGACGTCGATCGACTCGTCCTGCGGTCGCCGGCCGGTGGCACCGACCCCGCACCCTCCGCCCCACCTGGCATCCGGGTCACCCGCTACGGCCGATCGACGCTGACCGCCCGGGGCACGGCCACCAACACCCCGTTCTGGCTGGAACTGGTCGAGGGGTACTCGGCGGGTTGGGAGGCCAACCTCGTCTTCCGAGGGGCCGACGGTACCGATGTGACGATGGATCTGGGTCCAGCGCGACTCATCGACGGTATGTCGAACGGCTGGTTGGTGGACCCGCCCCCCGGTGCGGGCGAATTCGTCGTCGAGCTTCGATGGGCCCCACGCAGCGGTGTACGTCTGGGCTTTCTCACCGGTTTCTCCACGGTCGTCCTCGCACTGATGGTGATCCTCGGCGGTGGGATGGGTCGATACCGGCGGACCCGGACCGGCCCGGGGGCGACTGCGCCGGCCCCCCCGGGAAGCGGACCCCGGATCGATCTCACCGGAACGTTCCGGAGCATTCCCATCGGCGTGGCCGTGCTCGCCGCCGTCGTCGTGGCGTTCACAGCCGGGACCCTGACCCGTCCCTGGATGGGCCTGGTCGCCGGCGGACTGACCCTGGCGGCAGCCCTGAGTCGCGGCGCGGGACGCCTACTGGATCTGGGTCTCCTGGGCTCGGTCGGGGCGGCAGCCGGCTATGTCCTGATCCAGCAGATCAGATTCGACATCCCGCCCGGGGGCCACTGGCCCGGGTTGTTCGAGACCGCCCATGTCCTCGGCTGGCTGGGCCTGGCCCTTCTGATAGCCGAACTGGGCCTGGCCGTCGCCGGCACCATCCGTCCCGGGCACCCGGCCGATGACTGAGGAGACCCGGGGGCGTCTCCGGGGTGCTCTGCCCGTGGGCACCTCACCGGTGGCCCTCGGTGTGATCCTCAATGGGGTCACCAGCTATGCGTTTCTGGTCCTACCGGCCCGGCTGGGCGTTCTGGACACCAGTCAGTACGCCGCCTTCACCCGACTCTGGTTCGTCCTGTTCGTCCTGGCGCCCGGTCTGTTCCTGCCCCTGGAGCAGGAATTCGCCCGGGCCGTGGCCGCCCGCCGCGGCTCGGGTAGGGGACTCGCCCCCCTGATGCGACGCGGGTTGGCCTGGGCCGCCGTCGGAATCGCGGTCGGCTTCGTGGTGGCTCTGGGCGTGGGGATCATGGGGAGGGACCGCCTGTTCGCCTCCCAGGATTCACTGGTCCTGGCCCTGGTTCTGGCGGTTCCCTCCTACGGGTTGCTGCACCTCGGACGGGGCCTGCTGGCCGGATCGGGAATGTTCAGCGGCTACGGAGTGACCTTCGGTGGTGAGGGGCTCATCCGCCTGGCGGTCACGGTCCCCATGCTCGTGGCCGGGGCGTCGACCGCCGGTCCCTACGGCCTGGCCACGGCCGTGTCCCCCCTCCTGGCGCTGGCGTTGGCCCTGGCCCTGCACCGTCCGCATCTGGAGCCCGGGCCGAAGGTGGCGTCCAGCGAGTTCGGAGTCTCCCTGCCGCCGCTCCTGGTGGCTCAGTTCCTCTCCCAGGCCCTCGTGAATTCCGTCCCCATCGTCTTCGCCTTCGTCGCCCATGACGACCCACGGGCCGCGGCCCTCAGCGCGGCGGTGATCATCACCCGGGTACCCCTGTTCATGTACCAGGCCGTGCAGGCTTCCCTCATCCCCCGCCTGGCGCACCTCGTCGCCGGTGGCCGCCACCACGAGTTCCGCTCCACCCTCCAGCGGCTGCTGGTCGCCATGGGTGCCGTGATCGCACTCGGTGCCGGCGCGGCGCTGATCCTGGGTCCCACCGTGGTGAGGATCGCGTTCGGGCCCGACTTCGTCATCGACCCTGTATCCCTGGCCGTGCTCACCGTGGGCAGCGGCATGTTCGTCCTGGCCCTGGCCGCCACCCAGGCTCTGCTGACCCTGAGGGCGCCGGCCTCCATGGTTCTGGCCTGGTCGGTGGGCCTGCTCCTGGGGGGACTGGCGCTCGGGGTGGACATCGATCCCCTCACCCGGGTCACATGGGCCTTCCTCATCGCCACCACCGCCGCTTTCCTGACCGCCCTCTCCCGAACCGTGCCCTCCCTGGCCCGGATCCCCGGCGGCGCCTGAGCTGTCGGCACCCACTCCGGTGATCTCGAAGTGCGTTCTCCGAGCGGTGACTCCCCCGTTGACCGGGGAGGTGTGGCTATCCACGGTTGACATCGCATCTGGATGAGGTTTATCCTCACCGCAATCTACCTGAGCTTCGGTTTTGCTCATCTAGAGGGGATTCACTCGCCTAATTCACCAGACGACCGGGTTCACCACCCAGAGCCGGGCCGGGACACAGGCGGGCGACGACACTCCCGGACACCAGGGTCCGGGACTCACGGCCAGGGGGCTGCCGATATGAGAAACACCATGAGACTGGCATCCATCGCACTTGCAGTGGCACTCGTCGCCGCCGCCTGTGGCGATTCCGGATCGGGGGGATCGTCGCCGGCGACCTCGGGTGCCGCCGCTCCGTCAACCGACGCCACCGCCGGCGGTCCGTCCGGGACAGTGGTGTTCTTCGGCTACGAGGACAGCTTCCTTCCCGACGTGCTCCAGCCCTTCGAGGAAGCCACCGGAGTCAAGGTGGAGACCCCCGCCTTCGCCGACGAGGACGAGACCGAGACCAAGCTCCGAGCGGGCTTCGAGGCCGACGTGGTCGAGGTCTGCGCCGGTGAGGCCGGCTCGCTGATCGATGCCGGACTGCTTCAACCGATCGACACCTCCCGCATCGACGACTGGGACGCCATCTTCGACTCGGTCAAGGCGGGCGATCAGGTCATCGCCGACAACGGCGATGTCTACATCGTCCCCCTCCAGGCCGGTCCCTTCGGAATCGTCTACCTGGCCGATGAGGTCTCCGAGCCGGTGGACTCCTACGCCAAGCTGTTCTCAGCGGACTTCCCCGGTGACATCGCAGTGAGCGATGAACCGGTCAACACGATCTGGGACATGGCCCTGGCCCTCGGGTACGGTCCCGAGGTCGACAAGATCACCGACGAACAGGTCGTGGAGGCCGTCGACGCACTCACCGCCCTGGACACAATCCGTACCACGTGGTCCGGCGACGGTGACCTGGTGCAGCTCTTCGCCTCAGGGGAGATCGTCGCCGCCAACCACGCCACGCCCGACATCGCCTCCGAGCTCCAGGACGAGGGGATCAACGCGGTGTACGTGGCACCCGAGGAGGCCCAGATCCTCTGGACCTGCGGACACGGTCTGGCCGCCAACGCCAAGAATCTCGACGCCGCCTACGCCCTGATCAACCACTACCTGGATCCCCAGAGCCAACTGGTGTTCGCCGAGGAGTACGACTATCTGGCGTCCAACTCCAAGATCCTGGACGTGGCCCCTCCGGAGCTGGTTGCCGATCTGGGCCTGGACGACCCGGGGGCCATCGATCAGGTGTCGGTTCCCGAGGGCCTGCCCGAGGACGAGGCGTTCTGGGACGAGGAGTGGAACCGATTCGCCGGCTGAGCCCGGCCCGGTTCGGCGGCCGCACGCCATTCCCGCGACGATGCGAGCCATGAAGCCGGAGCGCACCTCGCCACCCGCCCCGAGGATCTACTGGACCCTCGCCAGACGAAGGCGCACCGCCACTGCCGTCCGGGTGACGTTTCTGGCCGTCATGGCCCTGCTGCTCTTCGGCCCCATCGTGGTCCTGGCCGTGTTCAGCTTCAACCGGTCGATCGTGATCGGATTCCCCTTCCGGGGCGGGACACTCGAGTGGTACCGGGCGGCCCTGGGCGAGACGGCGGCCTGGGATTCCCTGAGGGCTTCCCTGCAGATCGCCCTGGTCGTCACCCCGATGTGTCTGCTGCTGGGTCTGCTCTCGGCGTTCGCGCTGTCCCGTTTCCGATTCCGTCTCCGCGGAGTGACGGGGAGCTTCATCCTCCTGCCATTGGTGATTCCGTGGCTCCTGATCGGCGTCTCGGGTCTCATCTTCTTCTCTCTCGTCGACGTCAGGCTGTCGCTGTGGACGGTCGGGGTCATGCACGTCGTCATCGCCTTCCCTCTCGTCACCGCCCTGCTCTCAGCCCAGCTCGTCCGACTCGACCCCCACATCCACGAGGCCTCACTCGACCTCGGCGCCGGAGAGATCGAGACCCTGCGTCACGTGATCATCCCCCTGCTTCTCCCCACCATCGGCGCCTCGGCGGTATTCGTCTTCAGCTGGTCGTTCAACAACTTCATCGTGTCGTTCTTCACCGCCGGGTTCGACAACACGTTTCCGATATGGGTGTTCTCGTCTCTGCGCCGGGCCCGCGACCTACCGGTGGTGAACGCCCTCGCCACCCTGATCTCATTCGTTCAGATCGTGGTCATCGTGGGTGTCTGGCAGCTACTCAAGGTGAGGTTGGAGCGACGAGGCCAGGACATCCGCGACGTGGTGGCCGGGGCGTGACGGCGATGGACGACCCACGGAAACCCGGCGACTCCGCAGCAACGGCCGACCCCCGGGAGAATCACGGAGCCGCAGCAACGGCCGATCCCCGGGAGAATGCCGAACTCTCCGCGACGGTCGACGCCGGCGCCTTCGCGATGCTGGGACCGGTCCACCCCGACGAGCGGAGGCCCCATGATGAGATCCAGGAGGCCGTCCTCGACGTCTCCTACGCCGGGAGAGGCAATCGTCGGAGGTGGGCCCCGTACGTGTTCATCTCCACCCCGGTCGGGGTTCTTCTGACGTTCTTCGCGGGTCCCCTGGCCGTCCTGGCGGTGTACAGCTTCCAGGTCCGCAGCCGGGGCGGCGACGGCTCCTTCACCCTGGACAACTACCGGGCGGCGGTCCAACCCAACATCCTGGAGGTAGCGGGCTCCACCTTCGTCCTGGCCACCATTTCCATGCTGATCCTGCTGGTGCTGGCCTATCCGCTCGCCTACTTCATCGCCCTCAAGGTCGGACGGTGGGAGATCCCCCTGCTGCTGGCACTGGCACTGTCCGACGAACTCAATCCCCTGATCCGCATCTTCGGTTGGAGGACGATTCTGGCTCGCAACGGTCTCGTCAACACCGTGCTCCAGAATCTCGGAATCACCCAGGCACCCCTCGACTGGCTCCTCTTCACCCGATTCTCGGTGGTGCTGGTCCTGACGGCTTCGTGGATGCCGTACGCGGTGATACCGCTCTACGCCGCCATGAAGACCATCGACCGTCGGGTGCTCGAGGCCGCCTCGGATCTGGGTGCCGGCTGGTTCACCACCTTCCGGACCGTGATCCTGCCCCTCACCGCCACGGGTTTCGTGGCGACCATGGTCATCGTGTTCATTCCCATCGTCTCGGACTTCGCCACCCCTGGTCTGGTCGGGGGGACGAGTGGACGGATGCTGGCCTCGGTCATCGAGGATCTCTTCACCCGGAGGGGTGAATGGGGTGTCGGATCCGCCCTGACCTTCCTGCTGCTCATCGTCTCGGGGGTAGTCGTCTACCTCAGCTACCGAATCGCCCGCATCCGGAACCTGGACACGTCGACATGAACCAATCGCCGTCGGAGACCACGCCCGCCCTGGAGTTGGTGGAACTCTCAAAGCACTTCGGGAACGTGGTCGCCGTCGACCGAATCTCGCTGAGGGTCGAACAGGGGGAGTTCTTCTCCCTCCTGGGGCCCAGCGGATGCGGCAAGTCCACCACCCTGCGGATGATCGCCGGTTTCGAGGAACCCACCTCGGGCCGTCTCCTGCTGGATGGTCAGGAGGGAAGCCGGCTGCCGCCGTTCAAGAGGAACACCAACCTCGTCTTCCAGAGCTACGCCCTGTTTCCCCACATGACCGTGAGGGACAACGTGGCCTACGGTCCCCGCCGGGCCCGCCTGTCCCGCACCGAAGTGGCATCCCGGGTGGAGGACGCCCTTCGGACCGTTCGGATGTGGGAGTACGCCGACCGTCTCCCGAAGGCGCTCTCGGGAGGCCAACGCCAGAGGGTGGCCCTCGCCCGGGGACTCGTTAACCATCCGGCGGTCCTGCTCCTGGACGAACCCCTGGGCGCTCTCGATCTCAAGCTACGACGCGAGATGCAGATAGAGCTCAAGGAGATCCAGCGTCGGGTGGGCATCAGCTTCGTGTACGTCACCCACGATCAGGAGGAGGCTCTCACCCTCTCCGACCGAATAGCGGTCATGAACGGGGGCCGGGTCGAGCAGTTGGGGACACCCGAGGAGATCTACAACCGGCCCACGACCAGATTCTGTGCCGACTTCATCGGGGAGGCCAACCTGATCGAGGTCAGGGTCGGCGATCGAAGCGGGGACGGCCGGGTGAGCGTCGTTCTTCCCGGTGGTGGCACGGCGCTGGTCGGTTCCGTATCCCCGTCGTCTGCCGACAGTGCCACTGCCACCCTGGTGCTGCGTCCGTCGAGAGTCGCCCTGGACGACAAGGAACCCCCTCACGGTGCGGAGCGGGCGGCGATACCCGTGGAGGTCCGGCGGGTCATCTTCCAGGGGTCGGTCGTGCGAGTCGACCTGGAGGGACCCGAGGGTGTCTCCCTGTCCGCCTCCACCTCCGAAGCCGACACCTCCGATCTCCGGGTGGGACGCCGGATGTGGGCTCACTGGGCCCCCGGGGAGACCCACCTGGTGGAACCGACGAAGTCAGGAACACCATGAACCGATCGTCCGATGACTCAATTCCCGAACCCCTGGGTGGTGCTGTCCCCGGGCCCCGGAGCCGACGGATGCTGCAGGAGGCCGCCCGTGTGGTCCACGGGGCCTCTCCCCCCGACGAGGCCACGGTTCCCATCGTCCTGGCCTCCAAGTCCGGTTCCATCCTCACCGATGTCGACGGGAACAACTTCATCGACTTCGTCGGCGGCTGGGGATCCACCCCACTGGGGGCCGACCACCCCAGGGTGATGGCCGCCGCGACGGCGGGGCTGCACCGCTACAGCGTCGAGAACACCGACTACGTCCCGGCCGAACCCCTCACCCGATTCGCCGGGGATCTCCTCGCGGTCGCCCCCTCGGGCCTCACCCGGGTCGCCTACGAGGTCTCGGGTACCGAGGCGGTGGAAACCGCTCTCAAGCTCATGAGAGGAGCCACCGGTCGGCCGTGGATCATCTCATTCTTCGGCCAGTACCACGGGGAGTCCTACGCCGCCCAGGCGCTCAGTGCCCAGCAGGCGGAGTTCCACGGCGGTATGCGACACCTGATGCCGGGGTATCTCCACGTTCCCTATCCCGACCCCGCTCATTGCGTGTTTCGTCACGAGGGTCCCTGTGACGGCACCTGTGTCACCTCGTACATCCGCGACCAACTGTGCTTCCACCTGGTCCCGCCCGAGGAGATCGCCGGCGTGTTCATAGAGCCGATAATCGGCGAGGGTGGTGTCCTGACCCCTCCGGAGGGGTTCTGGCGGGAACTCGGCGCCCTGTGCCGCGACCACGACTGGCTCCTGACCCTCGACGAGGTCGAAACCGGCCTCGGGCGCACCGGCAGGCTGTTCGCAGCCGAACACTGGGATCTGCACCCCGACATAATGTGTCTGGCCAAGGGCCTGTCGGGCGGGGCCCTGCCATTGGGCGCCGTGCTCATGTCCGATCGGGTGGCCGAGGCCACCACCGAAGTCCACACCGGCGGAACCTGGGCCGGACAGCCCGCGGCCTGCCTGGCCGCGGCGGAGAGCCTTCGGATCATCACCACCGAAGGTGTGCTCGACAACGTGGCCACGCTGGAGGCCATGGCCCTCGGGGCCCTCGGGGGACTCACCGAATCCAGCCCGATCGTCTCCGATGTGAGGATTCGTGGCTTGTATCTGGCCGTAGAGTTCGTCGATCCCGCCACCGGGCGCCGGGCTCCCGAACTGTCGGCGCGAGTCCACCGGAAGTGCATACGGAATGGGCTCATCGGCATCCAGGACGATGTGGCCCACTACCGCGGTCTACCGGCTCTGAACATGAGTCCGGTACTGTTCGGCCGGGCGATGGACATCCTGATCGGATCGGTCGCAGAGGTGGCGGGAGAGCTCACATGACCAACACCGAGACCGCGGCATCCGGGAACGTTCTCGGGCCCGCCAACGGCACCGGGGACCTGCCCGAACCCGGTGAGATCGACGCCACGGACAAGGCGCTGATCCGCCTGCTGCAGCAGGACGGACGCATGTCCTTCGCCGACCTGGCCCGCTCCGTGAACCTTTCCGGCAACGCCACCCGCCTGCGGGTCCAGCGTCTGCTCCAGTCGGGAGTCGTCGACATCGTCGCCATCACCAATCCCCTGACCCTGGGCTTCAAGACCATGGCCATGGCCGGGGTGGAGGTCGACGGGCCGGTGCGCGAGGCCGCCGCCCTTCTGGACGGAATCCCCGAGATCAGCTATGTGGTGATCTGCTCGGGACGCTACGACCTCCTGGTCGAGCTGGTCTGCGACGACGACGAGCAACTCATAGCCATCGTCGACGAGCGTCTCAGGTCTGTTCCCGGGGTGCGCCGAGTGGAGCTGTTCACCTACCTGGACCTCAAGAAGCAGACCTACGCATGGGGTACCCGCTGAGACGGCGGTCGGGGATCAGAGCAGGACCCCGAGCAGCGGACCCAGACTGGACCTGCGCTGAGACGGAGCCGAGTCCTCAGAGCGAAATCCCGAGAAGCGGCCCCACACAGGGAGCCGCATCGAGACGGAGCCGAGTCCTCAGAGCGAAATCCCGAGAAGCGGCCCCACACAGGGAGCCGCATCGAGACGGCGCCCGAGCTCTCAGAGCATCCGGTAGACCTCGATCAGCCTCTTGGTGGAGGCCTCGATACCGAAGTCGGCGGCCCGGGCCCGGCCGGCCTCGCTCATGGCCCGGCGGGCCGCGGGATCGGCGATCAGAGCAGCCATGGCCGTCGCCCACTCACGGGGGTCGCCGGGGGGCAGGAGCATTCCGGCCTCGGCCACCACCTCGGCCA
>DRKF01000380.1 GCA_011051915.1 Acidimicrobiales bacterium
ACTGGGTGGCCAGGGTGCCACGCTGAACGCCCGGTCTCAAGACTCTGATCGGTCGGACCGGGGTCGGACCTGAGACCGGGACCCTCATGCCGTGAGGAGCCACGAGGCCTATTGTGCGGGTATGCGACTGGCTAGATACTCAACTCCCGAAGGCCCGGCCCTGGCGGTGGTGGAGCGCGGACCCGAGGGCGACCAGGTCGTCCTGGTGGATTCGGCCCCATGGGGGGACACCGACGACTGGGGCGTGGTCTTCGACGCGGCGGACGGTGTCCCCGACCTCACGGAGGCGGTGGCGTCGGGGCGGCGACTCCCCCTCGACGAGAACCGGCTCCTGGCCCCGGTGGCCCGCCCGCCGGAGTTCCTCGCCATCGGACTCAACTACCGGGCCCACGCCCTGGAGGGTGGCCGTGAGGTTCCGAAGGTCCCCGTGGTGTTCAACAAGCAGTCGAGCTGTGTCAACTCTCCCCGGGGGCAGGTGCACATACCGGCCCCGGCCCCCGACAAGGTCGACTACGAGGGCGAGCTGGGCGTGGTGATAGGACGTCGCTGCCACCGGGTACCGGCGGCCAGGGCGTCTGAGGTCATCGCCGGCTACGTGGTCGTACACGACGTGTCGGTCCGCGACTGGCAGTTCCGCACCCCCACCATGACGATGGGCAAGTCCTGGGACACCCACGGTCCCGTCGGCCCCTGGATAGTCACCACCGACGAGCTGGTCGATCCCCATGTCCTGGAACTCACGACGAAGGTCAACGGCGAGGTCCGTCAGCACTCCAACACCGACGACCTGATCTTCGACATCTGGTGGCTGATCGAACACCTGAGCACCGCCTTCACCCTCATGCCGGGAACGATCATCACGACCGGCACCCCCAGCGGGGTGGGTGTGTTCAGCGATCCCCCACGGTTCCTGGCCCCCGGTGACGTGGTGGAGATCGAGGTCGAGGGGATCGGCCGCCTGGTGAACCCGGTGGTGGCCGAGCCGCCCACGGCCCCTCTGATAGGCCGGAGCTGACCCTCCCCCATCTCTGATACCGACCGCGTCCCATGGGACGCGGTCGATGTCACAGATCGTGGGGTTCGGCGGGGGTCGGGGCAGCGGGGATCAGGTCGGCCCCCCGGTGGATGACACCGGTCACGCAACCGATCGCCCCCGCCGCCAGGACCATGGCGGAGACATCGACCACGTGGGTCGTGATCCCGGCGTTCTCGTAGAACTCGCGGGTGCGGTCGCAGCCGTCGGGCATGACGATCTCCCGAGGTCCGACGGTGACGATGTTGAACGCCTTCGCCTCCGATATCTCGGGCCCCGGGGGAACCGTGAGTACCTGGTACCCGCGGCTACGCAGCAGTTCCACCGCCACCAGGGAGAGGCGGTCGGCGGCGGCGAGGGCCAGGTCCCCGTCCACGATGCGGAGCTGGCTCATGAAGTGCATGGAGCCCACCGGCTGCTGGGCGACCACGACGTCAACTCCCATGGTGCGGAGCAGGTCCACGATCTGGGCCACTCCCCCGTCGTTGGTGCGCATTCCCCGACCCAGCAGAACGGTCCGATCGTCGACCCACATGAGATCGGCGCCCTCGAAGGTGGCCGAACCGTGGATCGAGGTCAGCACCGGTGCGCCCATGTCGGCCAGTCTCCTCGCCACCCAGCGTTCCTCTCCGGCTCGGGCCCGTCCGGCCGGGCGGGCCAGGATGGCTCCCTCGGGAGTCATCACGAACAGGTCGGCGCAGAACATCAGGTTGGGATCCACGGGCTCCGCCGGATCGACGAGGTGAACCTCGACCCCGAGCGACCGGTACAGGCCCTCCAGCGCCCGGTGCTGCGCGACGATGGCGTCGGGGTCGACCTCGGCCAGCATCAGAGCCTCGTCGGGGTCCGGTATCTCGAGCCACTCCGGCCCGGGCCGGTGCAGCAGCACCGATCTGAGAGGTGACCACTCGTCGGAGATGCCACACGGGGCCCAGAGCCGGCCCAGTTCCTCCGCCGTGGTGGTGGTTCGTGGCTGCCAGCCCGGGCCACCGTAGGCCGCTGCCGGTTCGCTGTTCACGAGCGGGCCTCTCCTCTGTCGGGGCTCCGCCGGTCGGCCGCCGCCGTTTCCGTTCTCACGAGCGGGACCTGCCGTTGTCGGGGCGACACCGGTTCGAGTCTCACGGAGCCACCTCCACCGACTCTCCCCCGGTGGCGGCGCTCCGGTAGCAGGCCTCCACCACCCGGTGGGCCCTGAGGGCCACCCCGAAGTCGGGGTAGGCGGGTCCTCCGGCCCGGACGGCGGCCACGAACGCCCCGTCGGGGTTCTCCCCCGGCCCTCCCGGCCCCCGCCAGGTACCGGCCAGCATCTCCTCGGCGGCGGTGTGGTCGGTGCGTCCGGCGCTGTCGGCGAACTCCCATTCCACCTCGCCCAGCCACTCCCCGGTGAGCTGGGCCCTCGAGGTTCGGCAGAAGACCTCCACCTGGCGGTTTGAGGGGCGACTCATGAGATCGTGCCAGACGCTGATCAGGCTTCCCCTCGTCCCGTCGGCGAACTCCAGGGTCGCGACGGCCACATCCTCGATCCCGTCGATGGCGTGGTTCTCCGCCATGGATGCCGATACCCGACGAACCGGTCCGAAGATCCACTCCAGCAGGTCGACGTCGTGGATCGAGTGCTCCAGCAGAACGCCCGAACCGGCCCTGTCGGAGTCACCCCTCCATGTGGATCCGTAGGCTCCGCGGGTGGGCAGGTACTGGTCGTCGCGGAACACGACCGCCAGGGGGCCACCCGAGCGGGGATCGTGAACGAGGCTCCGCAGCATGTGGAACACGGGCGACCGTCGCAGTATCAGTCCGACCTGGTTCACCACCCCGGCCCGCTCGACGACATCGTTCATCTCGGCCGCGGTGGCGGCATCCACTCCGAGCGGCTTCTCGCAGAACACCGCCCGTCCCGCCTCGGCCGCCATCTTCACCAGGCGGGGATGCTCCGATGTCCAGGTGCACACGTAGACGGCGTCGCAGCCCTCGATCACCTCCTCGGGCGAACGGGCGACCGTGTGCCCGGAGACCGCGGCGAAGGCCGCCGCCCGCTCGGGATCGGGATCGAACACCCCGGCCCGGGCCACGTCGGCCCCCGACCTCCGCAGGCTCTTGGAATGGTAGGTGGCGATCAGACCCGCCCCGAGGAAGCCGACTCTCAGATCCATGGGCGCAGACACTAGGGGCCCACGTCACCAGGTGCAGACACAGCGCTGGACTCTCCTTTTGTGAGTTTGGGGGTCTGTGTGGGGGTCCGTGGGTTTCAGAGATGGTTTGGGTGGTGGGCGGCGGCGGGGCGGCGAAACAGCAGCAGAATCAGCGGGAGGCCGGCGAACATGGCCATGGCGGCGATGACGGCGGCGGTCGGCAGACCCAGGGCGTCCCCGACGGCGCCATAGGCGATGGCGGCCACCGAGCGGATGGCGAAGTTCATCGAGAGATAGACACCGTTGGCCAGGGCCCGGGTCTCGGGGAAACTCTCCTGGACCAGGGCCATCATGACCGGAGGCGCGGCCAGCAGGCTGAAGCCGATGAGCGGCAGGGTGGCGATCCGGATCCAGCCCTCCCCGGCGACGAAGACCAGCAGGGCGACCGGGGCGACCACATGGCCGAACAGCAGGATCGAGCGACGACCCAGGTGGTCGCTGATCCAGCCTCCGCTCAGAGCCCCCGCCATCCCCGCCGCCTCCACTATGGACAGGGCGGCGCCGGCCAGCCACGTGCCGCTGCCGTTCTCGGTGAGGAATATCGGCAGAAACACCGTGGTCGCCATGACCATCAGGCTGCGCAGGGCGATGATGCCACCCAGCAGGGCCATGAGGCCCCGCATCTCCCTCACCGCGGGGCGCCAGTGGACGCGGGCGCCGTCACCCCGGGTACGAAGTGGCACATCTCTGAGCCGGAAGTGCAGGGTGATCGAGGCCGTGATTCCGGCCAGGGCCAGAAAGGCCATGGACCGCAGTGACATGACCGCCAGGGCGCTGACCACCACGAGGGGCCCCAGGGTCCGGCCGAGTTCCCCGCCGACCATCCAGAAACCCATTCCGCGTCCCATGCGGTCGCCCGACAGGTAGCCGACGGCGACCGGCGCGGTGGCGTGGAAGGCGGCCACGCTCAGTCCCGCGATCAGCAGCAGGGCCACCAGGCCCCAGTATCCGGGAGCCCACCCCAGCAGGCTCATCGCCGTGGCGGTGACTCCC
>DRKF01000381.1 GCA_011051915.1 Acidimicrobiales bacterium
CGCCGGCCTCGACGACGACGGTGTCATCGAGGGTCACCGTGCAGTTGCGCATCGGGAGATCGAAGTGACCCCGGCAGAAACGGTCGGCCACCTCGTTGGCCCCCGTCGAGTACAGGAAGTTGCCGGCGAAGGCCCGCAGTTCGGTGCCGTTGATCTGGCTCTTGTCCCACAGGGCCAGGGACTCCCAGCGGGCCCCGGGATTCAACCCGAAGCCCACGTGACTGGTGGCGTAGGCCTCCGGTTCACCGTAGGAACCGAGGTAGGAGGCGAACAGCTCGTGGTCGGGGCCGTCGCCGGAGATGTCGGTGATGAAGTCGTCGACGACGGTCAGGACGACCCGCGAGCCCATGTACTCCTTGAACGTGAGGTTCATGTCGCCGGGAGCCAGGACCACGGTGCCGTTCACGGTCCCGGGGGCGGGGAATGCCAGTACCAGGCCTCCCGGCCAGTGGGCGATGTCGCCGGGCCCCGACGTCACCCCCGAGGACCCGGCCACGAACGCCCCCGCCAGGGTGACCGTCAGGTCGGTGCCCGCCGTCGAGGTGGCCCTCATGGTGGCAGCCGAGCTCATCATCTCCGTGGCGGTGGCCACTCGCTCGCCCAGGGTCGGATCGTGGGGCCACCGCTCGAAGTTGGAGGGGTGCTCGTTGGAGATCATCAGGATCCGGGTGCCCCCCTCGAGAATGGATCCCAGCTCAGGGGAGTGGAGCAGACCCTCGACGGTGCAGTCGACCACGAAATCGGCTGCGGCCAGTCCCGCCACCGCCGCCCGGTGGCCGGCCAGGGCCTGGGACGCACCGGTCGATCGGGTGGGCACCGGTCCCGGTTCGGCCGGGGTGTCCATGACGACCTGGGCCACGTGGTGACCACTGACGGCCAGGGCCAGTCGGGCCGTTTCCACCAGTTCGGGACGGCTGGCCGTCTCCGAGAGGAGGACCACGGTCTCATCGGGGGCCAGTCCGCACAGGGAGAACTGCTCGGCGAAGCGCCGGATCCATTTCCATTCGGTCGAGGGTGGGTTCATGGCTGACTCTCCTTGGCGGGCCGGAACGTGACCTCGGGCCCGCTGTCATCGAGGTGCGGCGGCGGCTCAGGCGCCCACGTGGAACTTGGGTCCCTCCTCCTCGTATAGCTCGTAGCGTCCCAGTCTCTCGCGGAGCACCTCCACGCTCCAGGGAAGCATCGTGGCCCCACACCGGGCATCCCGGAACATGCGTTCCAGGGGCAGTGTCTTGAGCAGGGAACGGCCTCCGCAGACCCTGATGGCCGTCGAGGCCACCTCCGGAGCGGTGTCCATGGTGGTCACGACGGACGCCCATGCCTGGCGTACGAGTTCGGGATCGGGATCGACGGTGGCCCTCTCGAGCACCCGGTGGAGCAGGGCCCGCATCCTCTCATAGGACAGCTGCATGTCGGCCCACCCGTTCTGCTTCTGCTGAATGTCCCGTCGGGCGGTCGTCCCCTGTTCGCCCCGGAGGTAGGAGGCCGTGAAGTCGAGGACTCCTCGGGTGAGTCCCACGAAGGCGAAGGACAGGGTCATGTAGAAGAAGGGCCACCGGGCCGCCGCCTGGTCGAAGCCTCCCGGTGGGAGCAACTCGTTGTCGGCGGGAACGAAGACGTCGTGGAACACGAGGTTCTTGGAGATGGTCCCCCTCATGCCCAGGGGATCCCAGTCGCCCTCGACGGTCACACCCTCGGCATCGGCGGGAATGGAGAGGAACCGCACGGTCTCGTCCCCCTCGACGACACATATCGCGTTGTGCCGGTCGGCGGCATCGGAGAGCGAGGCGAAGATCTTCCGCCCGTTCACCACGAACCCCCCCTCCACGGGAGTGGCGATGGTGGCGATACCGGTGGTGGCTCCCGTGGAGATTCCCTCGGAGAAGGGTTGGGCATGGATGTGCCGGTCCTCCACCACTCCCCGGTACATGGCGGCCCGCCGCCGGGCGTGGAGCTCGCGGTCCTCGGGTGAGAAGTCCAGGTCGTCGGCGATGGGACCGGTGAGGAGCATCGTGGCGGTGTGCATGTTGAACGTCAGTGCGGTCGACCCGCAGTGGCGGCCGATCTCCTCCGAGACGAGGGCGTAGGTGGCGAAGTCGGCCCCCAGGCCCCCGTGCTCCTCGGGTATGCACAGGGCCAGGTAGCCGATGTCGGCCAGGTCGGCGAAGTTCTCATAGGGGAACGACGCCTCCAGGTCGTACTTCCTGGCCCTCTCGGCGAATCGGGGGCCGAGTTCGGCCACCCGGGCCACGAGTTCGTTCTGTCGTTCATCGGGGAAGGTCACGGATCTGCTCTCCGGGTGTCGCGGTGTTCGGTTCGATCGGAAGGAGTGGCGCCGGGCGTGCCGGCGGCCGACGGCTGGGACTCAGGTGGCGGCCTCGCTCACTTGGCGGTCGATCTCGTCGAGGAAGTCCTCCAGGAGCCGGTTCACCTGCCGGGGCTCCTCGAGGTTCGAGAGATGCCCGCTGCCGGTGATGAAACGCAGTCGGGCGTCGGGAATGCCGGAGGCCAGCATCCGCGAGTACAGGGGTGGGGTCTCGGTGTCGAGTTCGCCCACGGCGACCAGAGTGGGGGCGGTGATGAGGTGGAGTTGGGTGCTGAGGTCGTGGGTGGGAAGCATCTCGACCGCGGCCCGCAGACCCTCGGCGGTGACCCGTCCCATGGCGGCCACCGCGGCGGCGAGAGCCGGGCCGGTCAGTCCCGGCCCTCCCACCGAGCGGAGGACCCCTTCGGCCATTTCGGCGGGGGTGAGGCCGCGGTCCAGGGCGTCGAGCCGCAGTCTCTTCCACTCCAGGGCGTCGGTGCCGTCGATTCCGAAGGCGGGGCTGGTGTCGAGAAGCACCAGGCCGGCGACCCGGTCCGGATGTCGCAACGCCAGGTGCTGGGCCACCATCCCTCCCATCGACAGCCCCACCACGTGGGCGGGCCCACCCACGGTGTCGGTGATGAACCGGGCCAGCAGGTCGGCCAGATCGTGAAAACCCATGTCGGGTTCCGGCGGGGAGCCGCCGTAGCCGGGAAGCTCGGGGGCCAGACAGCGGCGGGTGGACCCCAGAGCGGAGAGCTGGGGGTCCCAGGCCACGCGGCTTCCCCCGAGCCCGTGTACGAACAGCACGGGTGTGGTCTCCGACCCTGGGCCGGGCGAGGTCTCGCGCCACCACAGGGGGTCCCGGTCGTGATCCACCGGTGTCACGTCGCCCTTCCCGGGGTGGGCGCGGATGTCGTGGCGTCCTGTCACCCGCTACCGCCTATCCGGGCCGTGGGGTCCTGCTCACGGCGCCGGGCCCCCTTTCCGGTGAGGTACTGGCGAGGCCAGGGATGCCCGGCGAAGTCCTGGTCGATGGCGGAGTTGAGCGTCCAGTAGGGATCGACCAGGTGGGGCCGGGCCATGGCGCAGAGGTCGGCTCGGCCGGCCACCAGGATCGTGTTGATGTCGTCGACACTCGAGACACCGCCGACGGTGATGGTGGGGATTCCGACCTCGTTGCGGATCCGCTCACTGAAGGGAGTCTGGTAGAGGCGGCCGTAGCGGGGTTCCCCGGCCGGGTCCACCTGCCCGGTGGACACGTCGATGATGTCGACACCATGGGCCCTGAAGGCCGCGGCCATGGCCACCGCGTCGTCGGCGTGATCGGAGTCCATGCCCTGCCCGATCCAGTCGGTGGCCGATATCCGCACCGAGAGCGGGCGCTCCCCGGGCCACGCCTCGCGTACGGCGTCGATCACCTCTAGGGGGAATCGGAGGCGGTTCTCCATGGATCCGCCGTACTCGTCCTGGCGCCGGTTGGTGGCCGGGCTGAGGAAGCTCGAGAGCAGGTAGCCGTGGGCGGCGTGTATCTCCAGGAGGTCGAAACCGGCGGCGGCCGCCCTCCGGGTCGAGGCCACGAAGCCGGCGACCACCTCGTCCATGTCCTCACGTCGCATCTCCGCCGGCACCGGACTGTGGGGCAGGTAGGGGATGGGCGAGGCCGACACCAGAGGCCATCCGCCCTCGGCGAGGGGCTCGTCCATTCCCTCCCACGCCACCCGGGTGGAGCCCTTGCGACCGGCGTGCCCGAGTTGCAGTCCGATCGCCGCTGCCGAGTTCCGGTGGACGAAATCCACGGTGCGGGACCAGGCCGCCTGCTGTTCGTCGTTCCACAATCCCGTGCAGCCCGGCGTGATGCGGGCCTCGGGCGATATGCACGTCATCTCGGTCATGACCAGCCCGGCCCCACCCACAGCCCGGCTGCCCAGGTGCACCAGGTGCCAGTCGTCGGGAACCCCCTCGGTGGCGCAGTACTGGGCCATGGGCGACACCACTATCCGGTTGGCCAGGGTCAGATCCCGCAGCCGGAAGGGGTGGAACATCGGTGGTGTGTCGGGATCCGCCGGACGGGTGTCGGGGGGTTGGTGCTCCCACCAGGCGTGACGGACGCCGTCGAGGAACTCGGGGTCTCGCAACCTCAGGTTGTCGTAGGTGACCCGTAGCGAGCGGGTCATCAGACTGAAGTTGAACTCCTCGTCGGGTAGCCCCCAGCGCAGGGCCACGTTCTCGAACCAGGCCTGACTGGTACGGGCCGCCCGCTGCAGGCTCTCAGCGCCCGGCCGGCGCTCGGTCTCGTAGGCCGCCAGGGCCTCGGGGACCGTCTCATGGGCCTCGATCGCCCCGGCCAGGCTGATGGCGTCCTCGAGGGCCAGCTTGGTCCCCGAGCCGATGGAGTAGTGGGCGGTGTGAACGGCGTCACCGACCAGGGCGACATTGGCGGTGTGCCAGTTCCGGCAGCTCACGGTGGGGAACTGTCTCCACACCGAGGCGTTGGTGATCAGCTCGGAGTCGCCGAGGTGGTGGGCGAACACCTCACGGCAGAACGACACAGCGACCTGGTCGGACTCGCCGGGGGCGAAGACGGTCCCCTCCGTCGAGTCCAGTCCCGCGTTCAGCCACGTCTGATGATCCATCTCGACGATGAAGGTGCTCAGGTGGTCGTCGTAGGGGTAGACGTGGGCCTGCACGATACCGAACTCGGTCTCCTCGAACAGGAAATTGAAGCGGTCGAAGGGATAGTCGGTGCCCAGCCAGATGAAGTGGGCGGGGGCCATGTCGATGGTGGGGCCGAACTCGGTTTCCCAGGTGCGCCGGACCGTGCTGTTGAGGCCGTCGCTCCCGACCAGGAGCGACGCCCCTGCGAGTTCGGTGGGGTCGGAGACCTCGGTTCCGTGGAGAAGTTCCACACCCAGCTCCGAGGCCCGGTCGCCGAGGATCTGCAGCAGGCGGAGTCGTGAGAGTGCGGCGAACCCGTGTCCGCCGCTGGTGATCCTCCGGCCACGGAACACCGTGGTCATGGTGGTCCAGTAGCGCATCTCGGCCTCGATCCGTTCGATGCTCTCGGGATCGGCGGCGGAGAAGTTGGAGAGGGTCTCGTCGGAGAACACCACTCCGAATCCGAAGGTGTCGTCGGGCTGATTGCGCTCGTGGACCCGTACCCGGCGGCGGGGGTCGGCCTTCTTGAGCAGAATGGCGGTGAAGAGTCCCCCCGGCCCACCCCCGACACACTCGATGGTGAGAGGCTCGGCTGCGGTGTCGGTGGTCATGTCGATCTCTCAGCTGTGTGGGTGCCGGTCATGTCGATGCCTCGGCTGCGGTGTCGGTGGTCATGTCGATCTCTCAGCTGTGTGGGTGCCGGTCATGTCGATGCCTCGGCTGCGGTGTCGGTGGTCATGTCGATCTCTCAGCTGTGTGGGTGCC
>DRKF01000382.1 GCA_011051915.1 Acidimicrobiales bacterium
AGAGCGGTGATCGCCGGGGCCCGCAACCGCCTCGGTGAGCGGGGGGTGGGGACGGTGCTCTTCCTCGACGAGGTGCACCGCTTCAACCGGGCCCAGCAGGACAGCCTCCTGCCCTCCGTCGAGGAGGGCCTCCTGGTGCTCATCGGAGCCACCACCGAGAACCCGTTCTTCGAGGTGAACGCCCCCCTGCTGTCACGGTCGAATCTGTTCCGTCTGCACCCCGTTTCGGTGGACGAGATGGTCGAGCTCCTCGGGCGGGGGCTGGAGTACGAGAAGGCCGAGGCCACCCCCGAGGCCGTGCTGCATCTGGCGGAGAGGGCCGCCGGTGACGCCCGTCGGGGGCTGACGGCCCTGGAGCTGGCCGTGGTCCTGGCCCGGAGGGAGGCGACGGCCGGGTCGAGGGTGGTCGTGGAGCTGGGCCACGCCGAGGCGGCACTGGACTCGCGGGCCCACCGCTACGGAACCGACGAGCACTACGACGTGGTGTCGGCGTTCATCAAGAGCATCCGGGGCTCCGATCCCGATGCCGCCCTCCACTGGATGATGAGGATGCTCGAGGCCGGTGAGGACGCCCGCTTCGTGGCCCGCCGGCTGGTGATCCTGGCCTCGGAGGATATCGGCATGGCCGATCCCCAGAGCCTGCTCATAGCCGACGCCGCCGCCCGGGCGGTGGAGTTCGTGGGTCTACCCGAATGCACCCACAACCTGGCCCAGGCCGTAGTGCACCTGGCCACGGCCCCCAAGAGCAACCGGGCCGCCCGGGCCATGTGGGACGCCCGGGCCGACGTCCGGGCGGGCCGGGGCGGAGAGGTACCCACACACCTCAGGGACGCTCACTACAAGGGTGCGTCGGGTCTCGGGCACGGTGAGGGCTACGACTATCCTCACGACCATCCCGATGGGTGGGTGGACCAGCAGTACCTGCCCGACGATCTACGGGGAACCGTGTACTACCGACCCTCAACCCATGGATACGAGGCCCGACTCCGGACCGGGGACCGGGCCGGTTCCGGGGGTGGAACCGGGTCGGGGGAGTACGCCCGTCCGGGAGGCGACACCGGAGATGACGGGGAGAGCGGGTCGTGAGCGCCGGTGATCTGGCCGCGGTGGTCGTCACCATCGCCTCGGTGGCGGCGGTCACCGCCTTCGTGCTGATGGCGGTGAGGGCCGCCCGGGCCGTCGACGACCTCACCGAGGCCGCCCGGCTCTTCGTCGAGGAGGCCACACCCACGGTCCGGGCCCTGCGGGAGACCCTGGAACGGGCCGACGTCGATCTCGACCGGCTCGACGGCCTGCTGGACACCGCCGAGACGGTCTCGGGCACCGTGGAGTCGGCGTCACGGGTCACCCAGGCGGCGGTGGCCGACCCCGCCATCCGGACCGTGGCCTTCCTGTCGGGCACCCGCCACGGACTCCGGCGTCTCCTGCGGCGGAATCGGGGCAGACCCGAACAGGCTCCCGGCGGGGGGTAACCTCTGGTCCGACAGCCCGTCCGTCGGACGGAGCCGTCGGGAGTGGGAGGTCGACCACCAGTGATCCGACGATTCTTCTGGCTAGTAGTGGGCATCGGTATCGGCGCGGGCGGCTCGTTCTGGGCCAACCGGAGGGTGAGGCGGGTGATCGACCGCTACGCCCCCGAGGAGATCCGGGCCCGGGTCGAGAACCGGGTCAGGTCCATGGGTGAGGAGGTCCGATCCGCCGTGGCCGAGGGGCGCGACGCCATGAGGGAACGGGAGGCCCAGCTCGGTGCCCGCCCCCGGCGCAACCGCCGTTCCCCGTGGGACCCCCGGGTCACCGACGCCCGTGAGGAGGCCCTCCGGGAGAGGGCGTCACTGGGCAGTCTCGGTCACTACCGCCACGGGCTGTAGCACCCCCGGGGACGGACCGGCGAGTCATATCGGGGGGTCACACAACCGACCCGACGGTAGGCTCGACGGGATGGACGCACACGCCCTGCGCAAGGCCTTCACCGAGTTCTGGGAGTCCAAGGGACACCTGCCCCGTCCCTCGGCCAGCCTCATCCCCCACGATCCCACCCTGCTGTTCACCGTGGCCGGAATGGTCCCCTTCAAGCCCTACTTCCTGGGTGAGGAGGAGCCCCCGGGCCCGAGGCTGACGACCATCCAGAAGTGTGTGCGGGCCGGGGGAAAGCACAACGATCTCGATGACATCGGGCGGACCAACCGCCACTTCACGTTCTTCGAGATGATGGGCAACTTCTCCTTCGGCGACTACTTCAAACCCGAGGCCATCCCCTGGGCGTGGGAGTTCGTCACCGAGACCCTGGGCCTGGACCCCGAGAGGTTGTGGATCACAGTTCACCTCAGCGACGACGACGCCGAGCGGATCTGGATCGAGGACGTGGGAGTCCCGGCGGAGAGGGTCACCCGGCTCGACGAGGACAACTGGTGGGCGGCGGGCGACACCGGCCCGTGCGGTCCCTGCTCGGAGATCTTCTACGACCTGGGACCCGAGTACGGCGAGGACGGGGGTCCCGGCGTCGGCAGCGACGACCGGTTCGTGGAGATCTGGAACCTGGTCTTCATGCAGTACGAACGCAACGACGAAGGGGAGCTCGAGCCCCTCCCCAAGACCGGTATCGACACCGGGGCGGGTCTGGAGCGCATGCTCACCGTCCTGCAGGGTGTCGACTCGGCCTGGGACATCGACATCTTCGTGGCCCTGCTCGACACGGCCCAGAAGATCACCGGCGTCGCCTACGGCGAGGACCCCGAGAGAGACGTGTCGCTGCGGATATTCGCCGACCACGCCCGGGCCGTCACGTTTCTCATCAGCGACGGGGTGTTCCCCTCCAATGAGGACCGCGGCTACGTACTGCGACGGATCATCCGACGGGCGGTTCGCCACGCCTGGGTACTCGGCGTGCAGCACAACGTGATGCCCCAGCTGGTCGACGCCGTGGTCGACGTGATGGGCGCGGCCTACCCCGACATCGTGGAGAACCAGTCGTTCATCCGTGAGGTCGTCGAGAAGGAGGAGACCCGTTTCCGCCGGACCCTGGCGGCGGGAGTGGCCATCCTCGACGAGGCCCTCGAGCAGCTCCCCCCCGGGGGCAGGTTGCCCGGCGAGGTGGCCTTCAAGCTCCACGACACCTACGGCTTCCCCGTCGAGATCACCGAGGAGATCCTCTCCGAGAGGGGCCTGGAACTCGAGCGGGAGGGATTCGAGAGCGCCATGGCCCATCAGAGGGAGCAGGCCCGGGCCGCGGGCGGGTTCGAGGCCGAGGCCGGTGACACCTCCCGCTACCGGGAGCTCCAGGAGCAGTTCGGTCCCAGTGAGTTCCTGCGCGATGTCGACGAGGTCGACGCCCGGATCCTGGCCGTGTACCCCCTGCAGGGATCGGGTGACACCGGTGACACCGGTGAGGCCGGTGGCGACGGGGTGACAGCCGAGATCGAGATAGTCACCGATCGCACCCCGTTCTATCCCGAGGGTGGCGGTCAGGTGGGCGACACCGGGGTCATCGTGGGCCCCTCCGGCGCGGCCCGGGTCGTCGACACCGACTACGCCGTGCCGGGTGTGATCCGGCACCGCGCGTCGATCGAACGGGGGACCATCAGCCCCGGGGAGATCGCCCACCTGGCGATCGACGCCGACCGCCGGGCGGCGGTGCGCCGCAACCACACCGGGACCCACATCCTGCACTGGGCCCTGCGCCAGGTACTGGGTGCCCATGTCAAGCAGGCCGGTTCCCACGTAGACGATCACCGGCTCAGGTTCGACTTCAGCCACTTCGACGCCGTCACTCCCGAGGAGCTGGCCCGGATAGAGGATCTGGCCAACGCCGAGATCCTCTCCAACGAACCGGTCCTCCACTACGAGACCACCATGGATGTGGCCCGCGAGAAGGGGGCCATCGCCTTCTTCGGCGACAAGTACGGTGACGTCGTGAGGGTGCTGGAGGCCGGATCGCACAGTATCGAACTGTGCGGCGGAACCCACGTGAGAGCCCTCGGCGACATCGGGCACCTGCGAATCACCTCGGAGTCGAGCATCGGGTCCAACCTGCGGCGCATCGAGGCCATCACCGGAATGGCGACGGTGTCCCGTCTCAGGGAGGACGAGGAGCTGATCCTCGACGTCGCCCAGAGGCTCGGGTCCACACCCGAGGAACTGGGTGCCGCCGTCGAACGCAGGCTGGGCGAACTCAAGGAGCTCAAGGCCGAGATTCGTGACCTGAGCCGTCGAATGGCGGTGGGGAGAGCGTCGGAGCTGGTGGCTCAGGCGGTCGACGGAGTGGTTGTCGCCCGGGTCGACTCCATGGAGAGGGACGACCTCAGGGAGTTGGCCCTGGCGGTCAGGGACTCCGGCGCCCTCCGGGCGGTCGTGCTCGGTGGGGTTCCCGAGGCCGGCGGAGTGGCCCTGGTGGCCGCGGTCGATCCCGAGGGTGACCTGCGGGCCGCCGACCTGCTCGAGCAGGCCGCCCGCACGATCCAGGGCGGGTTCGGGCGCAAGGGGAATCCGCCGGTGATCATGGCCGGAGGGCGCAACGCCGAAGGTCTCGACGAGGCACTCGATCAGGTCCGGTCCGCGGCCGGGTTGTGACGGCGAGGGGTTCCGACCGCCGGGTCCGGGTTGTGAGGCCCGGTGTTCCCTACCACCGGGTACGGGTCCTGCCCGCCGGTGTTTCCGACCTCCGGCCTGTGAGGCCCGGTTGTGGTGATGGCGGGGGTCGGCGACCGTGAGGGCTCTGGGTATCGATCTGGGTTCCCGACGGATCGGGGTGGCGGTGTCGGACACCGAGGGCCGCCTGGCCACACCACTGGAGGTCGTGACCCGTCAGGGTGACCCCCGGCGGGCCGGGGTGCGGCACCAGGACCATCTGGCGCTGGCCCGTCTGGCCCGCGAGATGGAGGCCGAGGTCCTCGTGGTGGGTCTGCCCCTGTCCCTCGACGGGAGTGTCGGCCCGGCGGCAGCCAAGGTGCTGGCCGAGCGGGAGGAGATCGCAGCGACGGTGGGCCTCCCGGTGGTGACCTGGGACGAACGGCTCACCACCGTGACCGCCGAACGGGTGCTGGCCGAGCAGGGGGTCGACGCCAGACGCCGTCGCCGGATGGTCGACATGGTCGCGGCGTCGGTGATCCTCCAGGCCTGGTTGGACGCCGGCTGTCCCACCACCGACCACGGCACCGAGCCCCGGAAGGAT
>DRKF01000383.1 GCA_011051915.1 Acidimicrobiales bacterium
CAAGTCATCCACACGAGGGAGTGTCAGCCATGTCCAGAGTTCTTTCCACCGATCAGGCCCGCCAGGCGGTGGCCAACCTCGGCCGCATCGTCGACGGCGATCTGGTCGGCCAGTTGGGGGCCCTGCGGGCCGAGGGGGCGACGCTGTCCGACCCCAACGTCTGGGACGGTATGGAGGCGGCCCGCTTCCGGGGTGAGACCTGGCCCCAGGCCGAGTCCGCCCTCCGGCAGATGATCGAGGCCCTCCAGCAGCTCCGCACCTACGTCCAGACCATCAACCAGAACATCATGACCGCCGGGGGCAACGCCTGAGCCCGGGGAGTCGTAGTGGCGTGGTGGGCGCCGCGGGTTCTTCGCGGGGCGGGGGCAACGCCTGAGCCCGGGGAGTCGTAGTGGCGTGGTGGGCGCCGCGGGGCTCGGGGGCGACGCCTGAGCCCGAGAGGTAGGGCCCGGGGAGCCGCTCAGCCGCCGACGGCGTGGAAGCCGCCGTCCACGTGGACGATCTCCCCGGTGGTGACGGGGAACCAGTCCGACATCAGGGCCAGGGTCGAGCGGGCCACCGACTCGGTGTCCCTCACGTCCCAGCCCATGGGGGCCTGACCGGCCCAGGCGTCCTCGAACTGCTGGAACCCCGAGATCGACTTGGCGGCCACCGTCCGCAGGGGCCCCGCCGCGATCAGGTTGACCCTGATCCCCTCGGGGCCCAGCTCCCGGGCCAGGTAGCGGGCGGTGGACTCAAAGGCGGCCTTGGCGACCCCCATCCAGTCGTACACCGGCCAGGCGACGGTGGCGTCGAAGGTGAGGCCCACCACCGATCCCCTCGCCTCGGCCAGCAGGGGGCGCATGGCCGCGGTCAGGGCCTTGAGCGAGTAGGCCGAGATGTGCAGGGCGACGGAGACGTCGTCCCACTTGGCGTCCATGAAGTGGCCGCCCAGGCAGCTCTGGGGAGCGAATCCGATGGCGTGCAGCACCCCGTCCACACGGCCCCACCGGCTCGCCAGTTCGTCGTGGACCGCCTGCAGATGGCTCTCGTCGGTGACGTCGAGTTCCAGCACGTCGGGGGTCACGGGCAGTCGCTTCGCGGTCCGCTCGGTGAGCCTCATTCCCCGCCCGACGCCGGTCAGCACCACCTCGGCCCCCTCCTGGATGGCCAGATCGGCCACCGAGTAGGCGATCGACGCGTTCGTGAGTACCCCCGTGATCAGCAGTTTCTTACCTTCCAGGAGGCCCAAGGCACTCTCCAATCAGTACGTCACGAGGGTGATTCATTGACCAGGCACCGGCGGAGGACGTTACCCTGCCGTCCGTGGAGATTGGCATTCTTGGAGGAACCGGCCCCGCCGGCAGCGCCCTGGCCGTACGACTGGCCTCGGTAGGTCACGAGGTGAGGGTCGGATCCCGGTCCAAGTACCGGGCCATGGAGGCGGTGGACCACCTGCTGGAGCTGTGGCCCGACCACCAGCTCGACATCAGCGCCGGTGACAACGACTACGCCGCCTCGGCCGAGCTGGTGGTGATCGCCACCCCGTGGGACGCGGCGGCAATAACCGCCCGCAGTGTCGCCTCCCACCTCGACGGCAAGGTCGTGATCACCATGGCCAACGCCCTGGACCGGGTGGGTCACGAATTCATCCCCCTGATTCCTCCCCGCGGCTCCGTGGCGGCGAGCGTACAGGCCGCGGTCCGCGGCTGCCGGGTGGCGGCCGCCTTCCAGCACGTGCCGGCCAAGGAGCTGGGCGACATCTCCGGACCCGTCGACAGCGACGTGATGATCTGCTCCGACCACTCCTCGGCGACGGAGGTGGTGACCGGCATCGTGAACAGCATCCCCGGTTTCCGGGGTCTGGACTGCGGTGAGCTGTCCAACGCCACCGCCATCGAGGCGTTCACCGCGGTGCTGCTCCAGTTGAACGTGCGCTACCGCACCCGGGTGGCACTCAAGCTGGTGGGCATCGAGGCCGACGACGCCGGGGGTGGGTGAGTCCTACTCCCCGCTACGGTCGGGATGGTGATGAGGCTCTACGAGACCCGGGCGGCCCGGGTGGTTCCCTTCGATCCCCCCGGATCGGTGGTGAGGCTCTACGTCTGCGGCATCACGCCCTACGACGCCACCCACGTGGGCCACGCCGCCACCTTCCTCACCTACGACGTCCTGCAACGCCGCCTGAGGGACATCGGCCATGAGACCCGCTGCGTCCGCAACATCACCGACGTCGACGACGACATCCTGGCCCGGGCGGCGGCGGAGGGTGTGCACTACCTGGACCTGGCGGCGGGAGCCCTGCGCACCTTCGGTGACGACATGGAGGCCCTCGGGGTTCTCAAGCCCTGGAGCGCCCCCCGGGCCACCTCGGCCATCAGCGACATTCGTTCGTTCGTGGGTCGGGTGCTGGAGAGCGGTCACGCCTATGAGGCCCGGGGCTCGGTGTTCTTCGACACCTCCACCGCCCCCGACTTCGGTGTCCTGTCCGGCCGGAGGGCCGAGGACCTCCCTCCCGTCGCTCCCGACGGAGCCCCCGAGGGGGCCCGCCACCCCCAGGACTTCGTGCTGTGGCAGAAGGCCCGCACCGGGGAGCCGAGCTGGGATTCGCTGTGGGGGCCGGGGCGTCCGGGCTGGCACGTGGAGTGCTCGGTGCTGGCCCTGCGGGAGCTGGGACCCCGCATCGACCTCCACGGAGGGGGCAGCGACCTGATCTACCCCCACCACGAGTGTGAGATGGTCCAGGCCGAGGCGGTCACCGGCACGGAGTTCGTGGGTCACTGGATGCACACCGCCATGGTCCATCTCGACGGGGAGAAGATGGCCAAGTCCACCGGGAACCTGGAGTTCATCGCCGACCTGCGCCACCAGCATGACCCGATGGCGATCCGCCTGGCCCTGATATCGCATCACTACCGTCGACCGTGGGAGTGGTCGACCGACCTGCTGGTGGGGGCGGAGGAGAAACTGGCCCGCTGGCGGGAGGCGGGGGCGGGGGACGCCGCCCTCGAAGAGGTGAGGGCCGCTCTCGACGACGATCTCGACATCCCCGCCGCGGTGGCCGCCATCGACGACGCCGTCGCCCGTGGCCGGGGGGTCTCCCGGGCCCGGGGACTGCTCGGGGTGCTGTGATCCCCGATACCGCCGGTCCGGCGCCCCCGGGACGGCCGGCGCGGCCGGCTGGCCGGTACCGGGTGCGGTGGCGGCGGCTGCTGGTCACCCTCGTGGTGGCCGCGGTGCTCACCGCCGCCACTGGACAGCCGGCCTCACCCACCCCCCGAGCGGTCGCCGATGGAATCGACACCGGTGCCGCTGTCGGAGGCACGGCTGTCACCGACAACGTTCTCGACGGTGAGACCGCCGCCGCCGTCCGCCGGCTGCTGGCGGCCCGTTCGGCGGCCGTCGTGGACGGCGACACCGAGGCCATGGCCGCCCTGATCGCCGCCGACGCCCCCGAGGACTTCCGTCTCCGTCAGCTTCGTCTGGCGGCCGCAACCGCCGCGCTGCCCCCCGGCACCTACGTCGAGGAGCTGGCCGAGCCCGTCCTGGACCTCACGCCACCGTCGGTGAGAGCGGCGATCCCGATGCCGGTGATGGTGGTGGAGGTGGTTCGACGGCAACGTTTCGAGGGCTACGACCCCTCCGAAAACGTAACTTCGACCTATCTGACCCTCGTCGACCCCGACGGGGAGGGTGACTGGGTGGTCAGGGACGACACCGCCCTCCGCTCCGTGGGTGTGGTGGGCGAAAGGTACCTGTGGGAGCTCTTCGACGTCGGCAGCGTCGCCACCGACCGGGTGCTGGTGATCGGCACCACCGGTGAGCCCGAACTCCGGCGGCTGGCCGGTGAGGTGGAGCAGGCCATCGACCGCTTCGACGAGGTGTGGACCCGACCCTGGTGGGGCCGGATCGTGGTGCTCTCGCCCACCGATGTCGCAGAGC
>DRKF01000384.1 GCA_011051915.1 Acidimicrobiales bacterium
CCCGCCCACGGATACGAGCTCAAGAGACTCCACGACGAGCGGTTCTCCGTGGCCGGTGCCAGCATCAACATCGGCCAGATCTACGTCACTCTCGGCCGGCTCGAACGCGACGGCCTCGTCGAGCACCATCCCGTCGAATCGCACGAGGGCCCGGCCCGAAAGGTCTACGAACTCACCCAGGTGGGCCAAAAGGAGTTGCGAGCATGGCTCGAGGCGCCCGGTCCGGTGCCCCAACTCCGTTCGGCGGCACTGCTGAAGATCATCGTGGCCCTCGAGATCAGCCCGTCGGAGGTTCCCTCGCTGGTGGCGGCCCACCGCCTTCAGTGCCTGGGGGCCCTGCGGGCCCTCGACGAGAGCGCCCGGGGCGAGCCCGGATCGGAGTCCACCTCGCTGCTGATACAGGCCGGAGCCCTGCACCTCCAGGCCGAACTCCGATGGCTGGACCTGCTCACCGAACGGCATCCACCTGCGAAACACCCTCCGACCGACCACCAGGGAGAGCATCATGGCTGATCCGATTCTCAGCGCGACCGCACTGCACCGCAGCGTCCGCACCGGATCGAAGACGACGGAGATTCTCCGGGGCGTGAACATGGCAGTCGAGGCCGGTGAGTGGGTGGCGGTCATGGGCCCGAGCGGAAGCGGGAAGTCCACCCTGCTGCACATACTCGGCGGTCTGGACCTGCCCACCAGCGGCTCGCTGGAGGTCTGCGGTCGGAGGCTGGACGGCACCGGGGAGTCCGAGAGAGCAGCGTGGCGGAAGAACAATGTCGGCTACGTGTTCCAGTCCTACAACCTCCTCCCCGAACTCACCGCCCTGGGGAATGTGGCGCTGCCGATGCGGTTGGCAGGCCAGAGGCGAGGCCGGGCCCGGGCCCGGGCCCGAGCCCTCCTCGAGGAACTCGGTCTCGGATCCCAGGCCGACCAGAACGCCACCGAGCTGTCGGGCGGGGAACAACAACGTGTGGCCCTGGCCCGGGCGGTGGCGATGGATCCGGTGTTGCTGCTGGCCGACGAGCCCACCGGCGCCCTCGACCGGGCCTCGGGTGAGATGGTCATGAAACTGCTGGCGGACCGGCATTCCCGGGGCCAGACCATCGTCATGGTCACCCACGATCACCGGGTCGCGGCCGCCGCAGACCGCCTGCTGCTCCTGAGCGACGGTCGAATTGTGGAGGAGCACCGCCTCGGCGACTCAGAACCCGGCTCGTTCACCAGCCTCGTCTCCCTGGACACGCCGTGAGAGCGGTGGCGACCCTGGTCGCCGACCGTCTGCAGAGCGCCCGCCGGGCCGGACTGCTCCTGCTGGCCACGGTGGCGATGCTGGCGACGGCGTCGATGGTGGCGGGGCTCTCGGTGCTCACCACCGCCGGCGACCGGCTCGACACCATCCACACCGAACAGGGCCGTCCCGATGTGGTCGTCTACACCGACACCGCCGAGGAGTTCCGCTCGATCCTCGACTCGGAGGACAGGGTGGCCGCCGTGGGGAAGCCGTCACGGGCCATCGCCGCCGATGTCGGTGTCGCCGGCTCCCAGGGAGTCAACTCGATGATCATCGAGGCTGCCGATCCGGAGTCCGTCGGGGTGGGAGCCCCGCGACTCCTCGAGGGCCGCTGGGCCCGGGGGCCCGACGAGATCGTGATCGACCGGTCCTGGGCCGTCGATTCCGGTGTCGGCCTCGGAGACCGGGTGGAGGTCGAGATCGACGGTGCGGTAACCGGTCTCGCCGTGGTCGGCACGGCGATCGACCTCGGGGACTGTTCATATCCGAACTGCGACCCGTTGAGGCACTTCGTCGACACCGCCGCATTCGGGAGGCTGAACCCGACCGGCGACGGTTTCACCCGGGGGTTCGTGTCGCTCGAGCCGGGAGTGGTCGACGAGGACTTCGCATCCAGCCTTCTCAGCCGGCATCCGGGGATCTCGGTGCAGTCCTGGAGCGACACCCGGGCCGACCTCCTGATCGTGGCCCAGGTGTCCAGCTACTTCGTCACCGGAATGGGCGTGTTCGTCCTGTTGGCCTCGTCCGTGGTGGTGGCCGGGGCGGCCATAGCGGCCGTGGTCGCCCGCCGGCGGGAGATCGGGCTGATGAAGGCCATGGGCGCGACCCCGCTTCAGATGGCGGCGGCGATCGTCGTGGAGCACGTCGTCGTGGCCGTTCCGGGTGTGCTGGTGGGATGGTTGCTCGGCTCCTGGCTGGCCCCGAGCCTGGAGGTCGGGCTGGTCGAGGTCCTGGGTCGCTCTTCCGTCGATCTCCAGCCGGCCCTGCTGATGTCCGCCGGGGGAGCCGTACTGGTGGTTCTCGCCGTGGCCACGGCGTGGCCCGCCGGCCGGGCGGCGCGGCTGTCGACCGTCTCGGCCCTGAGAGACGCCCCGACCGCACACGGGGGCCGTATCCAACGCCTGCTCGATCGGATGCCGGGATCGCCCACGCTCCACCTCGGTACCCGCTTCGCCCTGGCCCGACCACTGCGTACGATCCTCGCCGGACTGGCTCTGATCCTGGCGACCGTGGCCGTGTACGCCACCTGGAGCACGATCGGCGCCGCCAACACGATCTTCGGCGACACGGCCTACAGCGGCGATCCCTGGGATATCGCCATCGGTCCCGGAAGGGATGCCGAGCTGGTCGAGGCCGCCCTTCGATCCGAGCCGGCGGTGACGGGGTGGTTCAGGGACCGGGCCGTGCCGGTCGTCCTGGCGGACCAGAAGGTCACCACCCGGGCCACCTCTGCCGGATCGGTGGAACCGGGCTATGTGATCATCGAGGGTCGGGCTCCCGAACGGCCCGGGGAGGCCGTCGTGGGGTGGGGCTTCATCGATGCCTTCGGGTACGGCCTGGGTGACCGGGTGCCGTTCGAGGCCCGGGGCACCCCCATGACGGTGGAGATCGTGGGTCGGTACGCCGAGACCGAGGACACCGGTCGGGTGCTCCTCACCCCGATGGAGACGTTCGAAGCCGCCGGTGTGGAGGTCGGGATTCCGAGTTGGAGAGTGAGTGTGGACTCCGGTTCCGACCGGGCCGAGGTGGCGGCCCGGCTGGCCGGTGCCCTGCCCGAAGGCACCGACATATTCGCCATCGAGTCCGCTGACGGTATGGCCGATCCGGTGATCTTCCCCCTCCTGGCCCTGGCCGCCATCACCGTGGTGGTGGCTCTGGGGAACCTGGCCGCCACCATGGCCAGCACGGC
>DRKF01000385.1 GCA_011051915.1 Acidimicrobiales bacterium
CGGTCCTTGAACGTCCCCGGCTCGGACTCGTCGGCGTTGGCCACCACCTCCCGGGGCCCGGGCGGGGCGGAGGCCACCGCCGCCCACTTCCGGCCGGTGGGGAACGCCGCCCCGCCCCGACCCGCCAGTCCCGATCCGGTGACCGCGGCGACGACCCGGTCGGGGCCGATCTCGAGGGCCCGGGCCAGGCCCCGGTAGCCGCCGTGGGCCCGGTAGTCCTCCAGCGACGTCGGATCCACGACCCCCACCCGCCGCAGCAGAACCCCCGGACGCCCCACCACCTGGGGACGTCCCCCCTCGCCACCGGACCCGGACAGCAACTCGGTGACCTTCTCCACAGTGGCGCCACCAACGGACACGTCGCCGACGCCGGGGCGACGCACCAGGGCCGCGGCGGGGCTCTCGCAGCGACCCAGGCAGGGCCCGGTACGGGTCTCGATCCCGGTGGCGGAGAGCGCCCCGGCCAGCTCGGTACCACCTCGGGAACCACACACGATGTCGTCACACACGTGCACGACCGGCCCACGGTCACCGGGATCCTTGGTGTCGAGCAGGTGGTAGAAGCTGGCCACCCCGAAGACCTCCGCCGGGGGTATCTCCAGCGACTCGGCGATCCGGTTGGTCGCCCCGGGGCTGATCCACCCCACCTGCTTCTGGAGCTCGACGAGCAGGGGCAGGAGCAGATGGCGGCGGTCCCGGGCGGCCCGGGTCCCGCCCAGGATCATCCGGGGATGCACCCGGCGGACCGCCGGACCCCCGTGAGCGGCCACGAAGGCGTCGACGATGTCGGCCTCCTCGGGGGAGGCGGTATCGGGTCCGATGTGCAGATCAGCCATGGTCCGGCCTTCCGATGCTGATGGCGGTGGCCTTGAACTCCGCCGTCCCCGATGCCGGATCCCAGGCGTCCGATATCAGGGAATTGGCGTCGACGAGGTCCGGGAAGTGGAAGGTCGTGAACGCCAGGCCCTCGACGATCTCGGGGTCGATGTGGACATCCATGTCCACCTGCCCCCGACGGGAACGCACCGTGACCCTCTCGCCCTCGACCAGACCCAGGTGCTCGGCGTCGGCGGGGGAGATGTCGAGCATGAACCCCGAGCGGATGGGCGAGTCGAACGCCCCGCTCTGCACACCGGTGTTGTAGGAGTCGAGGGCCCGGCCGGTGGTGAGCCGGATGGGGTACTCGTCGTCGACGCGGTCCAACGGTGGCTGCCAATCCACGGGAACGAACGGCGCCGGTGGCCCCTCGACGGGGTCGGCCCACAACCGGGCGTGCAGGAACGGGGTTCCCGGATGGTCCTCGGTAGGGCACGGCCACTGGAGGCCACCGTGCTCCTCCAGCCTCTCCCAGCTCATGCCCCCGTGCAGGGCCGACACCGACCTCATCTCGTCCCAGTTGGCCCGGGCGGTGCGGGCCTCCCAGCGGGCGCCCATGCGGTCGGCCAGCTCGACGACGATGTCGAGATCGTCGCGGGCGTCCCCCGGCGGCGCCACGGCGGGCCGCACGAGCTGCACCCGCCGCTCGCTGGAGGTGACCGTGCCCTCCGACTCCGCCCAGGCGGCGGAGGCGGGCAGCACCACGTCGGCCAGTTCGGCCGTGCGGGTCAGGAAGATGTCCTGCACCACCAGCAGGTCGAGTCCCTCGAGCAGGCGCCGGGCCCGCACCGAGTCGGCCTCGGAGTCGGCGGGGTTCTCACCGATCACGTACAGCCCCCTCAGCTCGCCCGTCTCCATGGCCTCGAACATCAGGCTGAGATGCCGGCCCGGTTCGGGGGGAATCGGTGTGCCCCACAGTTCCTCCCAGCGTCCCCGGACCTCGGGATCCGTGAGGTCGCCGAACCCCGGCAGGCGGTTGGGCAGCGCCCCCATGTCGCCCCCACCCTGGACGTTGTTCTGGCCCCTCAGGGGAACCAGTCCCGATCCCCACCGGCCTATGTGACCGGTGAGCAGGGCCAGGCTGCACAGGGCCAGCACGTTGTCGGTACCCGTGTGGTGCTCGGTGATCCCCAGGGTCCACATGAGCTGGGCGGTGGGGGCCTGGGCGTAGGCGTGGGCCAGGTGTCTGATGCCCTCGGCCGGTACCCCGGTGACCTCCTCGGCCCTCTCGAGGGTCCAGGAGTCGACGGTCTCGGCGTAGGCGTCGAACCCGGTGGTGGCCCGCTCGATGAACTCGCGGTTCTCCAGGCCGGCGGCGATGATCTCCCGACCCACGGCGTTGGCCAGGGCCACGTCGCTACCCACCTCCAGACCCAGCCACAGGTCGGCGAAGCGGGCCGATGAGGTGCGGCGGGGATCGACACAGATCATCTCGGCGCCGTTCTCCACCCCGCGCAGCAGATGGTGGAAGAAGATCGGGTGGGCGTTGCGGGCGTTGGAGCCCCACAGAACGATGAGGTCGGTGGTCTCTATCTCCTCATAGGAGGAGGTTCCCCCACCGGCTCCGAAGACCGTCGCCAGACCGACGACGCTGGGAGCGTGTCAAGTTCGATTGCAGCTGTCGATGTTGTTGGAGCCCAGCACCGTACGGGCGAACTTCTGGGCCACGTAGTTCATCTCGTTGGTCGACTTGGAGCAGCTGAACATGCCCAGGGCCGAGCCCCCGTGGGTGTCCCTGATGTCGGTCAGACCGCGGGCCACCCGCCCCAGGGCGTCGTCCCAGGTGGTGGGTACCAGGGTGCCTCCCTCGCGGACGAGGGGTTCGGTGAGACGGGTGAGGTTGCGGGTCCGAGGCGACATGGCGGCTCCTATCACCGGGTGGCTTCCAGCCGTCCAATCATCCCACAGCGCGATCGCCTCAGCCGCGGGGCAGGCCCCGGAGTCCATCCGATCGAATACCCGGCGCGATCGCCTCAGACGCGGGGCAGGTCCCGGTAGGCGGGTTCCCACCAACGACGGGCGATCGAGGCGTCCAACTCGTCGGGCGTGAGGTCCGTGAGCCCCTCTTCCGCTGCCTGTAGGGCCACGGCCCGGGCCACCTCCCGGCTGACGTCCCTCACCCGGTCGATCGGGGGGAGGAGACCCTCGGAGTGGTTCTCGGGGGCCAGGTCGGCCAGGCGACGGGCGGCGGCGATGAGCATCCCGTCGGTCACCCTGGGGGCCCCGGCGGCCAGCACCCCCGCCCCCAGTCCGGGGAAGACGTAGACGTTGTTGGACTGGGTGATCACGTGCCTGCGGCCACCGATGTCGACGGGGGCGAAGGGGCTGCCGGTGGCGACCACCGCCCGGCCCGAGGTCCACGACAGGACGTCGGCGGGGGTGGCCTCGGCCCGCGAAGTCGGGTTCGACAGCGGGAAGACGATCGGGCGGCGGGCGACCTCCCCCATGGCGGTGACGACCTCCTCGGTGAAGATGCCGCCCTGGCCCGAGACCCCGATGAGGATGCCCGGACGGGCACCACGGATGGTGTCGAGCAGGCTGATCTCCCCGTGGTCGCCCGGACCACCGGACCCGCCGCGGCTGCCCGCCCATCCCCGGACCTTCTCCCAGGGCTGGGCCAGGGGACGCTGGATGTCGATCAGGTCGGCCATGCGGTCGTGGAGCAGACCGTGGCGGTCCACCAGGTGGAACCGGGAGCGGGCCTCGCCCTCGGTCAGTCCCTCGGCGACCATGGCCCGGATGATCTGCTCGGCGATTCCGGTGCCGGCCGAGCCCGCTCCGACGATGCACACGGTCTGATCGGACAGTCGCCCCCCGGTGGCGTCCACCGCGGCGAGCAAGGCCGCCAGGGTCACCGCCGCCGTTCCCTGTATGTCGTCGTTGAAGCTGCAGATGCGGTCCCGGTAGCGGGCCAGCAGGGGGGCGGCATGACCCTGGGCGAAGTCCTCCCACTGCAGCAGCACCCGGGGGAAGCGGGACCGCAGGGTCTCCACGAACTGATCGACGAAGGCGTCGTACTCCGCCCCCCGGATCCTCTCGTGGCGCCAGCCCATGTACAGGGGGTCGTCGAGCAGTTCGGGGTTGTCGGTGCCCACGTCGAGCATGACCGGCAGGGTGGCGGCGGGGTCGATCCCCCCGCAGATTGTGTACAGGCTGAGCTTCCCGATGGGGATGCCCATGCCTCCCACCCCCTGGTCGCCCAACCCCAGGATGCGTTCCCCGTCGGTGACCACGACCACCTCGACCTCGTGGGTGGCGGCGTTGTCGAACATCTCCGACATGCGGTCCCGCTCGGGGTAGGAGACGAACATCCCGTGGGGCCGGCGGTAGATGTGGGAGAACTCCCGGCAGGCCTCCCCCACCGTGGGGGTGTAGACGATCGGCAGCACCTCGGCGATGTTGTCCGCCGCGAACCGGTCGAAGAGAGTCTCGTTGCTGTCCTGGAGGGCCCTAAGGAAGATGTGCTGCTGGAGGGGTTCGGGCTCGTAGTCGAACTTACGGCGGATTCGACCCAGTTGGGTCTCCATGGTCTCCACCGCCTCGGGGAGCAGGCCGTGCAACCCGAACCGGGTGCGTTCCTCGTGGGTGAAAGCCGTGCCCCGGTTGAGCAGGGCGTCGCCGAGCAGGGCCCTTCCCCGCGGGAACCCGACCGGCCGCGGCGGACTCACCCCCCGGTCACCAGTGGGCCGCTTCCCTGGGCCCCGATCCAGGCCTCGTAGAGACTCGCGTAGTGACCACCCCGGGCCATGAGTGCCTCGTGGGTGTCCAACTCGACCAACCTCCCGTCGACCACCACCCCGATCCTGTCACACCGGGAGGCGGTGGAGAGGCGATGGGCGATCACGATGGTGGTACGTCCGGCCATCAGGGCGTCCATGGCGTTCTCGACTATGGCCTCGGTGCCGGGGTCGAGGCTGGAGGTGGCCTCGTCGAGCACCAGGACCGAGGGATCGACGAGAGCGGCCCGGGCCAGGGACACCAGCTGACGTTCCCCGGCGGAGAGGCGGGCCCCCCGCTCCCCCACCTCGGTGTCGAGGGGATCACCCGAGTCGCGGGCGTCGGCCCTCTCGGCGAAACGGTCCATGGCCCCGATGCGGTTCACCGCCGCCACCACCTCGGCGTCGGTGGAGCCGGAGCGGGCCAGGCGGATGTTCTCCCTGATCGTGCCGTCGAAGAGATAGCCCTCCTGGGGTACGACCACGATGCGGTGCCGCAGCGACTCCCGCGAGGCGTCCCTGAGGTCCACCCCGCCGAAGCTGATGGTTCCCCGGGTCGGGTCGTAGAGCCGGGCCATGAGCTTGGCCAGGGTGGACTTGCCCGCCCCGGTGGGACCGACCAGGGCCAGCCTCTCGTTGGGAGCGACGGTGAGGGTCACGTCGGACAGCACCGGATCGCCGCTGCCGTAGGCGAAGGAGACGTGCTCCACCTCCAGGGCACCCGACGCCGGCAGCTCACGGGAGGTCTCGGGTTCGTCGACCTCCACGGGGGTGTCGAGAAGCTCATAGAGCTTGTGGAGTCCGGCGGCGGCCGACTGCACCATGTTGAAGAGCTGGCTGAGTTGCTGGATCGGTTCGAACAGGTTCTGCAGCAGCAGGATGTAGGCCACCACGGTTCCCAGCGACGCCCTCCCGGTGTGCACGAAGTAGCCGCCGACCCCCACCGCCAGGGCGGTGGTGACCACCCCGGCCAGGTCGACCACCGGCAGGTACCACGCGGCCACGATCGTGGACCTCATGTGGGCGTCGAACAGCTTGCGGTTGGTCTCGTGGAAGCTACGGGCCTCTACGTCGGTGCGGTCGAAGGCCTGGATCTCCTTGACCCCCGCCAGGCCCTCCTGGAGGCGGGAGAGGGTGGCCGCGATCCCGTCCCGTACCGCCAGGTAGGCGTCGTTGGAGGCCTGCTTGAACCACCGGCTGGCCACCACCAGGATCGGCACCGAGACCAGGCACACCAGGAACAGCTGCCAGGACATGATCACCAGCACCAGGGACACACCCACCAGCATGAGGATGTTGTTGACGAACATCCGCAGACCGAACTGGACC
This sequence comes from Acidimicrobiales bacterium, assembly GCA_011051915.1. Lineage (GTDB taxonomy): Bacteria > Actinomycetota > Acidimicrobiia > Acidimicrobiales > Poriferisodalaceae > DRKF01. The sequence continues at coordinate 5,922 of DRKF01000385.1, forward strand.
AGCTCCGACAGCGAGTCGATGTCGGAGGTCATGCGGCTGACGATGACCCCGGCCTTCTCCCGGTCGTAGAAGGGCATCGACAGGTCCAGCAGGTGGCGGAACACCCGGTTGCGCAGATCCCGCAGGAAGTTCTCGCCGGCGGTGGCCACGTTGATGATGACCGTGCGCATGATCAGGTAGTTGAGGGTGGCGGCCACGGCGTAGGCGATGACGGCCTGGTCCAGGACCCGGCCGTTGCGGGGCACGATGCCACGGTCGACGGCCCGCCGGACGAGGAGCGGACCGGCCAGCAGCAGGCCGGTGGACAGCACCATGAGCAGCCCGGCGATGGTGATGCGTCGCCGGTAGGGGGCCATGTAGGCCAGGGTGCGGCGGAACACCTGGCGGGCCTGTTCGCGGTCGATACGGCTGTCGGCGTCGACACCGGCGGCCATCCAACCCGCCATCAGGCCTCCACCTCCTCGCGGCCCTCCGCCGCCAGGACCTCCCGGTAGCGGGGGGAGTTCTCCAACAGCTCGGCGTGGGTGCCCGAGGCGACTATGCGTCCCTCGTCGAGGAGGACCACCCGGTCGGCGAGGGCGATGGTCGCCACCCGGTGGGCGATGACGATGGTGGTCCGGCCCTCCATGACCTCGGCCATGGCGTCGCGGATCTCGTGTTCCTTGGTGGGATCCACCGCCGAGGTGGCGTCGTCCAGAATCAGTACCCGGGGATCGGACACGATGGCCCGGGCGATGGAGATGCGCTGCCGCTGTCCACCCGAGAGCGAGAATCCCCGCTCGCCGATCTCGGTGTCGTAGCCCTCGGGCAGCTCCAGGATGAATTCGTGGGCCCCGGCCAGTCGGGCGGCTCTCTCGACCACCTCGTCGGAGGCGTCGGGCAGGGCGAAGGCGATGTTGTCCCTGATGCTGGCCGAGAACAGGAACGTCTCCTCGAACACGATCCCCACCGCCCGGCGCAACTCGCTGAGGGTCAGGCGGCTGATGTCGCAACCGTCGAGACGGATGCAGCCCGAGTCGATCTCGTAGAAGCGGGGCAGCAGGCGGGAGATGGTGCTCTTCCCGCTGCCGGTCTCCCCCACGATCGCCACCGATTCACCCGGCTCGATGGAAAGATCCAGATCGACGAGAACCGGTGGGGCTCCCGGCTCGTAGGCGAAGCTGACGTGGCTGAACTCCACCCGGCCGAACGGCCCCTCGGCCGGAAGGTGGATCGGTTGGACCGGGTCGACGATCTCGGGCCGGGTGGCGAGCACGGAGTGGATGCGGGTACCGGCGGCCCGGGCCCGCTGGTAGCCGGCCACGATGAATCCCAGCATCCTCAGGGGCTGGATGAGCATGAGCACGTAGATGTTGAACGTGACGAGCTGACCCAGCTGCAGGTGACCGTCGATGACCCGGTGACCACCGACGAACAGCACCAGGATCAGACCGATGCTGGGCACGGCCTCCAGTCCGGGCAGGTAGGTGGCCCGGGCCGAGGCCGCCTCCATCCCCCGGTCGTAGACGTCGTCGGCCTCCTGGGCCAGGGCGTCGGCCCGGACCTGCTCGGCCCCGAAACCCTTGACCACCCGGATACCCCCGACCGTCTCCTCCACGACGGATGCCA
>DRKF01000386.1 GCA_011051915.1 Acidimicrobiales bacterium
GACTTCACCTGGCCGCGAACAACGGAACCGTGGATCGGAGTTCGGACACCCACCGTGCCCTGCGTCGCAGCAGCACGTTGGTGTTGGCCATGGGAACCTCGGTACAGGGACTGGCACTGCTGATAGCCCACCGTCCCAGCTACGACTCCATAGCCGTCCTCCTGATCGGAATGGCATGGGTCGGGGTGGCCGCCGGCCTCGGCACCTACCACCAGGCGATACCCCTGAGCTCCCGCTAGACCGAAGTTCCCACCGGCCCTCGGGCCCGGCCCCGGTTTCCCCACGGCCGGCCGTGTCGATCACGCCGCGTATGGGCGACGTACGAGTCTGAGGCGATGGAGTACGGAGCGGCCAGTCTCATCAGGCCTGGTAGAGCGTGGCGATTCCCGCGATGTCGAGATCGCGGATCTCGCCGCCGGTGCCGGTGTCGAATACGGTCCTGGCCGTGTCCATGATCGGTGACGCTGCTCCGGCGTGTCGGGCGGCGTCAGCGAGGTAACCGAGGTCCTTGGCCACGAGCCGGATGGGGAAGTTCGGCTCGTAGTCGCGGTCCCCGATGAGCTCGAGAACGCGCTGAAGTCCAGGTGAAGTGATCGGGAGCGAGGCGAGCGTCGTGATCGACTCGGCGGTGTCGAGCGGGCTGCGTTCGATGAAGCCGACGATCTCGGAGTAGGCAGCGACCTGGGCTGCGAAGAGTCCGTTGACTGCGAGTTTCAAGAAGGCGGCATCGCCGGCGTCGCCCACTCGGATCGACTTGCGGGCGTTGACATCGATGATGGGCTGAGCAGCGGCGAGTGCGTCCGGATCTCCGCCGAGAAGATACAACAGAGCGCCTTCCTCTGCCTGTGGTCGAGATCCCACGACCGGCGCCTCGATCAGGCGAACACCGGCGTCGCGGGCTGCTTCGTGAAGTCGGCGGACCGCGCCTGGGGTGAGTGTCGAGGACTCGATCGCCATCGCGTTCGGTGGCATGGAGGCGAGGGCCCCGTCCTCAACGTCGAGCCAGACGGCTGTGGCCGCCTCGTCGTCGCTGACCATCGAGACGACGAAGTCGGCTTCCGCAGCTGCACGCCGCGGCGATACCGCTGTGGCCAGTCCATGGGTGGTGGCCAGGTCGGACGCGACCTCGGCGGAACGGTTCCAGACGGTGATCTCGTGTCCGGCTCGGGCGTAGTTGACGGCGATACGGGAGCCCATGGCTCCGAGGCCGAGTACGGCGATGCTGCTCACCGGTCGTCTCCGTCATGGGGAGCACGAAGCTGGATGTCGAGCTCGATGCCGATGTTGTCGGAGATGACGAATCCTCCCGCTCCGAGCGGCACGTTGAAGTCGATGCCGTAGTCGGTACGACTGATGGTGGCGGTGGCTTCGAAACCAGCGTGGAAGGAACCGTCTCCCGGGAAGGTCTCCGTGCCGTGGAACACGACGTCGAGCCGCTCCTGTCGGGTGACGCCGTTGATCGTCAGGTCGCCGACGACGCCATAGGTGTTCTCGCCCGCTGACAGGATGGCGGTCGACTCGAAGGTCATCTCCGGGTGCTGGTCGACGTGGAAGAAGTCCGAGTTGCGCAGGTGTGCATCTCGGTCCGCGTTGTTCGTGTCGACACTCGCCATGTCGACCCGCGCCGATAGTGAACTCGTCTCGAGAGAGTTGCCAACGACGAGGGCGGCATCGAATGTGTGGAAACGTCCACGGACCTTGGAGATGGCCATGTGCCGGGCGGTGAACTCCACGGTGCAGTGCAGCGGGTCGAGTGTCCACGTGCCGGGGGCGAGAGGGAGGTTGCGGGTGGCGGTTGACATTGGGGTTGCTCCAGTAGCTGGTGACTGACGAACATCGAGACTACGAGTCTCGCAGAAGAAAAGCAATACCCGTTGTCTCGAAATACTTTCGGTCTACGAATTGAGTTAGGCTCCTGCGATGCCTCGAGGACGAAGCCGAGACAAGGACGCCGAGCGGCGGGTACTCGACGCGGCGTTCGAACTCGTCGGTTCCCGCCCGCCCGGTGACGTCGGCATCAACGACATCGCCGCGGCCGCCAACGTGGCAAAGCAGACGATCTATCGATGGTGGCCCTCACGCACGGCTGTCATCCTCGATGCTCTCGTCGTCGGGACGATGAAGGCGACACCTTTCCGGGAGAGCGACGACATCAGAGGAGACTTCGAAGCGCACCTGCGCACCGTGATCCGGCTGTTCAACTCACCGACCGGTCAGATCGTTCGAGAGATGCTCGCCGAAGCCCAGACCGACCCGACCATTGCCGAGGAGTTCCGCCAGCGCTTCTGGCAGCCACGTCGCGACCTCTCCCAGGCGCGCCTCCAACGAGGGATCGAACTCGGCCAGATCCGCGACGACCTCGACAACGAGATCGTCCTCGACGCAATCTACGGACCGCTCTGGACCCGCCTGACCATCGGCCACCTCCCGCTCACCTCGGCCCACGCATCGAAGATCACCGCAGCGATCTGGCCCGGAATTGCCACGACCTGAGGGGATCCCCTCCTCCAGACCGCCGGATACCGGCAGCGAGGGACCGACAGGCGACACACTCGGGTGCGGCGCCTCCTCTGGTGGGCGGGTGCTCCTGAGTGAGCCCGCCGTCGTCTCCCGGCTTCGACCGCGGAATCTGCCGGGCCCTCAACTCTCGACACCGGTGTTCGTACAACGGCGCCGGACCGGCGACCACTGCGCCTGCCGGGCTGTCTAGCGTGGTTCCCATGAGCTTTCCCGCTGTCCCCCTCAGCTCGGTCCCGGTCGTCGATCGGGCCCAGATGACCGAGGTGGACCGGCTGGCCGAGTCCATGATCGGCCTGGGTCTCATCCAGATGATGGAGAACGCCGGCAGAGCCCTGGCCGAGCTGGTCCTGGCCGAGCTGGGGCCGTCCCGAATCGGATCCGTCCCGTACCGGGTCACGGTACTGGCCGGCACCGGGGGAAACGGGGGCGGAGCCCTGGTGGCCGCCCGCCATCTCACCAACCGGGGCTGTGAGGTGGAGGTCCACCTCTCACGTCCACCCCGTACCGGCAGCGTTCCGGACCGTCAGAGAACGATCCTC
>DRKF01000387.1 GCA_011051915.1 Acidimicrobiales bacterium
CCTATGAGGCCCGGCTCATCGAGTCGGGGGAGCTGACTCCGGAGCGGGTGGAGGAGATAGCGGCCGGGGCCGCCGCCGAGGTGGACGAGGCCATCGAATTTGCCAAGGCCAGCCCGGTTCCTCCCCCCGAGGCCGCACTCGAGGACGTATTCGCCTGAGCCGCCGCTCCCAGATCGGGGCCCGCGGCCTGAGACACGGCAGACAACCCACGACACAAGACGCACGACAGACGAGAGAGGACAGCAGACATGACCACAACCACCACCCCGACCCGACGGATCACCGCCGCCATGGCCATGGCCGAGGCCATCGCCATAGAGATGCGTAAGAGCGACGAGGTGTTCGTCATGGGCGAGGACGTCGGCCCCTACGGGGGCATCTTCGGATCCACCACCGGGCTCTACGACGAGTTCGGGCCCGACCGGGTGATCGACACCCCGATCTCCGAGACCGGATTCATCGGGGCGGGTATCGGCGCCGCGGTGGAGGGCATGAGGCCGGTCGTGGAGTTGATGTTCATCGACTTCTACGGCGTGGCCATGGACCAGATCACCAACCACATGGCCAAGATCCACTACGAGTCCGGAGGGGAGGTGAACGTTCCCATGGTGCTGATGTCGGCGACCGGTGCGGGATACTCCGACGCCGCCCAGCACAGCCAGAGCCTGTGGGGAACCTTCGCCCACCTGCCCGGACTCAAGGTGGTCATCCCCTCCAACCCCTATGACTCCAAGGGACTGATGGCCTCGGCGATACAGGACGACAATCCCGTGCTCTACCTGTTCCACAAGGGGGCCCAGGGACTGGTCTGGATGAAGAAGAACCCCCGTTCGATCGCCGAGGTGCCCGAGGAGGGGTTCACGGTTCCCATCGGGAAGGCGGCCGTGGCCCGGGAAGGCACCGACGTCACCATCGTGACCGTGTCGCTGTCGGTGCAGCACAGCCTCGACGTGGCCGAACAGCTCGCCGGGGAGGGGATAAGCGTCGAGGTGGTCGACCTGCGGAGCCTCGTGCCCCTCGACCGCGAGGCGGTGCTCAACTCCGTGGCCAAGACCGGACGGCTGCTGGTGGTGGACGAGGACTACCGCAGCTTCGGGATGTCGGGGGAGATGGCCGCCATCATCGCCGAGACCGACCCGACCATGCTGAAGAGGCCGATGAAGCGTCTGGCCGAGCCGGACGTGCCCATCCCCTACGCCCGCAGCCTGGAGTACGCCGTGCTGCCCACTCCGGACAAGATCGCGGCCGCGGTCCGGGACCTGATGTCGTGATCACAGAGATCCCCTTTCCCCTGGCCTCGGAGGACGACCCCGGGGCCGAGGGGGTGGTCGGCACGTGGTTCGTGGACCACGGCGCTCCCGTTGCGGAGGGCCAGCTCATAGCCGAGGCCCAGCTGGACAAGGTCTCCGAGGAGGTTCACGCCCCCGTGGCGGGGATCCTCTACCACTATGTCGCCGAGGGGGTGGGAGTCGCCCAGGGGTCGATGATCGGCCGGATCGACTCCTGAGCCTCAACTCGCCTGCCGGTCATCGGATCTGTCGTGTCGCCGTTTGTGACACGGTGCGCATCGCAGGTGGAGTTCGTCGGTCACGGTGCGACCCGTCTCCTGCCAGGACGGGTCATGGTCGTACTGCAGCAGTTCCGTGCTTCCGCAGTCGACGCAGACCCGATCTCGTTCGGCCACCACCCGTTTCTGCCTGGTGGTCGGGTGACGTCTACGACCCGAGGCATTCACGGGATGACCCTCGGCGTCGTGCACCAGGGCGCGGATGAACGAGGCGGGTGCGATGCGCTCGACCGCCGAGCCGGTCACCGGAGTACCGTCGTCGAGGCTGCAACCGTCGCCCCTTACATGGATGATCAACTCGGTGAGGGTTCCGCCGCCACCCTCGGTGACCAGGCGGTGGAGGGCATCACAGTACTGCTGGGCCAGGCTGGGCCACAGGCCGACCGGTCCCTCGGGTCGCGGTGGGTTCCGGGTGACTCCACTGGTGAGGGCCGAGGTCACCGCCCCCGCATAGAGGGGCGGCAGTCGCGCCGTCAGCACGGTCATGCCGTCGGGCTCCACCCGCCAGCGGACCGAACGATTCCGCTGTTGGTGCCGATCCAGCTCGTCATCGTCGCTGTTGTCCCTCACCCAGGTGGCCAGTCTGCGCGCCAGGTGGTTGGCGGGAGTGTCGCGGGCCAGTTCCAGTAGTTCGATCTCGGTGTCGGGGGTGGCGATCCGGGTGAGGGCCCGGGCCTTGGCGTAGGAGATGTCGCCGGCGGCCAGGGCGGCGTCGATGGCGGGCAGCCGGGCCAGGGCCCTCCCCACCCGGATCCACTCGCGGGTGGTGCAGGTGGCGACGTCGGCCAGATCGGCCAGCCAGTGGGCGGCGGTGGGAGCGTTGTCGATCCTCCACACCGGGGAATCGGCCAGGTCGACGGCGGCTCGAACCAGCTCGTACTGGTTGCGGGCCCACCGTTCGACGAGTCCGCGGACGCGTGAGCGAACCGACCCCGGAGCCGGTTCGCCACCTCTGGAAGGGGCCGAGGCGGGTGACTCGGAGCTGGGCTGGGTCCTCACTGGTGTCCTCCTGACAGGCTCGCTGTGGTGAGGACCGGCCTTGGTTCCGGACTCGTCCGGGAGTCCGGTGGCGGGAGCGTCCAGTCGAGCTCCGCTCTGTGAGCGTAGGAACGAGGTGGGACAGCCAGTGCGGCGAACCACTGCAGCCAGCCGTCAGGGTGACCGTCGGGATGACGATCCCGTGTCCGGATCGACCTGGACAACGGAGTGTCCGCGGACGCGTCAGGTGACGGACTGGACCACCAGCAGGATCAGCGACTTTCGGTAGTCGTCGTCGACGGAGTGTCCGCGGACGCGTCAGGTGACGGACTGGACCACCAGCAGGATCAGCGACTTTCGGTAGTCGTCGTCGACGGGGGTTGGGGTCATCAGATGACGGAAGTAGACACCGCCGAGGAGGACGTCGATCGCGGTCTCGATGTCGGTGCGCAGCCGTCCCTCGGCCCGGGCCCGGCGGAGGATCGAACGCAGTAGGTCCCGGCGGCTCTCGAGAGCCAGATTCAGTGCCTCGGAGAGGTCCGGGTCTCGAGAGGCCGGACCGATCAGGTCGGCCACCGCCGCGCCCAGATCGGAGGCGGTGAGAGCCCGGGCCAGGTTGCCGAGTACCTCCTCGAGATCGGTGACCACGTCCCCGGTTGCCGGCTCGACCGGATTGGCCTCGGCGAGCGAGTCCACGACGA
>DRKF01000388.1 GCA_011051915.1 Acidimicrobiales bacterium
GACCATTTCCACCTGAACCCCGGTGACACCATCGAGGTGTTCGCAGCGGGGGAGTGGAACCCGGCGACCCTCGGGGCCTCGGTGTTCTCACCGGAGTACCTCTGGCTGGCCGCCGACCGGTCCAACTTCCTCACCCTGCCCGACGACTTCGCCGTGGTCTACACCGACACCGACACCGTCCGTCGACTCGATCCCACCGCCCCCACCCAGATACTGGTGACCGTCGCCGGTCACGATCCGGCCACCATCGACCGGGTGGAGGAGATCGCCCGACGGGGAGGGGCCACCGACGTCTACGACCGCTCCGGCCAGCCGTCCAACCAGGCCCTCTCCGAGGACGTCCTCGGATTCGCCGAGATGGCCTTCCTGTTCCCGCTGCTGTTCCTGTCCGCCGCCGGAATGGCCACCTACGTGCTGCTGGCCCGGCTCATCGCCACCCAACGGACCGAGCTGGGGATGATGATGGCCAACGGCTACGGCTCGGGCGACATGTTCCGCCACTTCATGGGCTACGGCCTCACCGTCGCCCTGCTCGGGGGTGTTCCCGGGCTGGCCGTGGGCGCCTGGCTGGGCACGGTGATCACCGACGCCTACGCCCACTACGTGGACCTGCCGGTGGTCCGGCACGTGGTCAGCCCCTGGACGATCCTCATCGGACTGGCTTTCACCCTGGTGACCGGGGCGGCGGCCGGTGGATTCCCCGCCCGCGCCGCGGCCCGGATACAACCCGCCGAGGCCATGCGCCCCGCCGCGCCCCGCGGAGTGGGCCGTCGCAGTCTGCTCGAACGCGCCGTGCCCCGACCCTGGCGCACACCCGGGGTGGCCATGGTCACCCGTAATCTGTCCCGACAGCGCAAGCGCACGGCCACGACCGTGCTGGGTGTGGTCCTGGCCGCAGTGCTGATCCTGGTGGCCCTTTCGCTGCTCGACAGCCTGCAACTGGCCATGAAACGGCAGTTCGGTCAGATCGACCGACGGGACCTGGCGGCGCAGCTCGACCACCAGGTCACCCCCTCCGACACGACGGGTATCGAGGCGATCGACGGGGTGTCGGTCGCCGAGCCCTATCTCCAGACCCAGGCGGTGCTGGCGACGACCGCGGGCGCCGACCCGGTGGGTCTGTTCGCCTTCCGTTCCGACACCGTCATGCACGAGCAGAGGCCCGGAGCCATCGACGACGGCATCCTGATCCACCGTGACACCGGTCGTCGCCTGCGAGTCGCCGTGGGCGACCCGGTGACGGTGAAACTCGTCTCGGGACAGTCCTTCACCCTCCCCGTCGCCGGGTTCCACGACGAGATGCTCATCGGGGCCGCCTACATCTCCCTCGACACCCTGGGGTCGGCCGGGGGCCCGGCGGCGGACTCCGTGGCCGTCACCCTCGCTCCCGGGGTCGACCACGCCGAGCTGCGCGACGTGTTGTCGGACCGGGCCGGGGTGGTGTCGGTGACCGACTACGACGCCATCGCCGACCTGGTCAACCAGCTCATGGGCCTGAGCACGTTCTTCATCGGCATCATGGTGGCCTTCGGCCTGGTGATGGCGATCGCCCTGGTCTACAACGCCGTCACCATCGCCATCTCCGAACGAACGGCGGAGGTCGCCACCCTCAGTGCCAACGGGGTCAGCCGCGGTTGGATCCGTCGGACGATCACGGCGGAGAACCTCACCGCGGTGTTCCTGGGTCTGGTTCCCGGTGTGATCGCCGGTCAGTTCCTGGGTCGGGTGTTCCTGGGGACGTTCGACACCGAGGGCTTCTCCTTCCCCTTCGTGCTGTCGGGCCGCTCCCAGATCCTGACCCTCAGCCTGCTGGTGGTGGCCGGGCTGGTCGGCCAGATACCCGGCCTCAGATCCCTGGATCGGATCGACCTGCCCGCCGCGGTGCGGGAGCGCTCGGTGTGACTCCCTGTCCCTCAGATCCCTGGATCGGATCGACCTGCCCGCCGCGGTGCGGGAGCGCTCGGTGTGACTCCCTGTCCCTCAGATCCCTGGATCGGATCGACCTGCCCGCCGCGGTGCGGGAGCGCTCGGTGTGACTCCCTGTCGCACCTCGGGATCCTCGTCATCCTGTTCCATCTGACTCGGGGCCGGTGAGGGGCCACACTGGTGGCCGCACAGCCCATCTGACGGAGGACCACATGACGGACGGCGGCAAGCTGGCGGCCCGAGCCCTGAGCCAGGCGGGGGTGGAGTGTGTCTTCACCCTGTCGGGGGGCCACGTGATGGGTATCTACGACGGCTGTCTGGACGAGGGCATAGAGGTGGTCGACGTCCGCCACGAGCAGGCCGCGGTCCACGCCGCCGACGCCTGGGCCCGCCTCCACCCCGGAAAGGTCGGGGTGGCGATCCTCACCGCCGGACCGGGGGTCACCGACGGGGTGACCGGTGTGGCCAACGCCTGGCGGGCCACCTCCCCGATCCTGGTGATCGGCGGCCAGGGGCCCTTCAACAACCTCCGCCGCGGATCCCTCCAGGAGATGGACCACGTTTCGCTGATGAGGCCGATCACCAAGTGGGCCGACGCCTGTCTGGAGACCTCGCGGATCGGGGAGTACATCGAGCTCGGGGTGCGCAACGCCCTGGCGGGAGTGCCGGGGCCGTCGTTCCTGGAGATCCCCATGGACGTGCTCCACGGTCCCCTCGAGCCCGAGTCGTTCGCCATCCCCACATTCAGGGACTACCGGGTGGCGTGCTCCTCACCGGTGGAGCGCATCGACCGCGCCCTGGACCTGCTGGCGGGGGCCCGCCGTCCCATGGTGATGGCCGGGACCTCGCTGAAGTGGAGCGAGGGAGGGCCGGCCCTGGGCGACTTCCTGGAGGCCACCTCGATCCCCTGTTTCACCAACGGCATGGGGCGGGGCCAGATCCCCTGGGATCATCCCCAGTTCTTCAGTCGCACCCGACGCCAGGCCCTGGCCGGAGCCGACGTGGTCCTGCTGGCGGGCACCCTTCTGGACTTTCGCATGAAGTACGGGGCGTCGATACCAGCGGAGGCCAAGATCATCCAGATGGACCTCGACGAGGTGCTGATCGGCCAGAACCGGCCCGCCGACGTGGCCCTGGCCGGAAACCTGGCCGCGAACTTCGGATTGCTCACCTCCCGGATGGCCGAGCGGGGTGTCACCATCGACGCCTCGGAGTGGTGTGCCGAACTCCGGGAGGGAGAGGCGGCCGCCGCCGAGGCCATGGCCGGTGAGCTGAACAGCGACGAGTCGCCCGTCGACCCCCTGCGTCTGTGCCGGGAGATCGCCGATTTCCTCACCGACGACATGATCGTCATCGGCGACGGGGGTGACATAGTGGCCCAGGCCTCCAAGGTGGTGCGCATACCCCGAAACGGGGAGTGGATGGACCCCGGTCCCCTGGGCACGCTCGGGGTGGGGATGCCCTTCGCCCTGGCGGCGCAGTTGGCCCATCCGGACAAGAGGGTGGTGATCATCTACGGCGACGGGGCCTTCGGGTTGAACGGCTTCGAGTACGACACCGCGGTCCGGTTCGGACTGCCGATCATCGGCATCATGGGCAACGACGGGGCCTGGGGGCAGATGATGAGACCCCAGGCGATGATCTACGGGCAGGACCGCCTGGTGGCCACCGAGTTGGGTTACACCCGCTACGACAAGGTGGTGGAGGCCCTCGGCGGCCACGGTGAGTTCGTCACCGAGCC
>DRKF01000389.1 GCA_011051915.1 Acidimicrobiales bacterium
AGGGGGCCGCCGTTGTCGGCGATGAGCTCCGGGTCGCCTACGTTCTCGGGAAGCCAGAGGGTGGTGGACCACAGGCCCCAGAACGCTCCGAGTCCGACCGATGCCGCCAGTATCAGCTTCCGGCGCCCCCGAACCATCCACAGGTGAAGCAGATACCACAGGCCGACCAGGCCGATGAAGCCGTGCCAGAACGTGAACCAGGCCGGGAAGAACGGAATCAGCGGCCCCCCGCTGTACATCACCGGTGTGATGACCCCCTCGGTCACATAGGCGAACAGTGGTGCCACCAGGATCAGGGAGGCCAACCCCCCGACCCGGTACCTGCTGATGGCCCACAGAGCGGCGGCGAACGGCACCGCGTACACGAGCGAGGTCAGCCAGTGGTCCACTGGGTTGGAGGACCAGAACCAGAACATGCGCTCCGATCCCACCGAGGTGATGGCACCGCCCAGGAGGATGAATGCGGTCCAGCGCAGAACGCTGCGCAGGGAGACCCACCGCCGAGTGCCCGGTGGGCCGGAGGTATCGGCCGGGCCCGACTCGGGATCGGAGGGTGAGGTGGCCGGTCGTGACGATGAATGCTTCACGACACCTCTATCGTCGAGTGCCCCCCGAGCGGTTCTACCGTTCGGCCGGCCGGGCCCGGCCCGCCGCCACCGGGTAGCCGTGCCTCCGCCATTCGGGGAAGCCGCCCTCGAGGCGGAACGAGCTGCGCCCAGCGGCGGTCAGGTGCCTCACCGCCTCGTCGGCGAACACGCAGTACGGCCCACGGCAGTAGGCGACGATTCCGACGTCAGGCGGCAGCGACCCGATGGCCCCGGGGAGTTCGGTCACCGGAATCGAGAGCGCCCCCTCGATGTGACCGGCCTCGTACTCGGCCCGGGGTCGCACGTCTATCACCAGCACCTCGCCGCGGAACAGACGTTCCACCAGCTCCTGGCGACCGATCTCCTCGATTCCCTCCCGATCGCCGACATAGGCCCGGGCCAGGGCGTCCAGCCGGGAGGAGTGGGCGGCGGCCACGTCCCGGATCGCGCCCCAGAGCTCGGCCACCCGCTCCGACGCCAGGCGGTAGTACACCCTGCTGCCTACCCGTTCCGTCGTGACCAGGCCCGCCGCCGCCAGGGTCCTCAGGTGGAAGGAGGTGTTGGCGATGCTCTGGTCGATCTCTCCCGCCAGCTCCTCGACATGGCGTGGCCCCTGCTCGAGGACGTCCACCAACTCGGCCCGGCGCCCGTTGGCCAGGGCCTTGGCGACACCCGCGAAGCCGTCGTAGAGAGCGTCCTTGGCCTCACGGTGGCCCATCGGTGCAGATCCTCCCGGGTGGGGGGTCGAGCCGGTCGCCTCGACCCATTTCAAGAGAATACTTGAATACGCCGCGGTGCCACTATGCTGCCGACATCCATTCAAGCGGTCCTTTGAATTGAAGCGGGACCGGCCGGGAGGGAGCAGGACGGTGACCAACACCACCGAGTCGGACCACCAGCCACCGGGACCCTCGCTGGGTCTCCGGGAGAACCTGGGCCAGTTCTCCCTCCTCGTCGGGGTCAACGCGCTGGTGGGGGGCATGATCGGCCAGGAACGCACGGTGCTGCCTCTGCTGGCCCGCAGTGTGTTCGGCCTCACGGCCCTGACCACGACTCTCACCTTCATCGCCGCCTTCGGGGTGGTCAAGGCCCTCACCAATTTCTTCGCCGGCACCCTTTCGGACCGCCACGGTCGCAAGCCGGTGCTGATCGGCGGCTGGATCATCGGGATACCTGTCCCCCTGCTGCTGATGTGGGCCCCGACCTGGGGATGGGTGGTGGCGGCGAACGTGTTGCTGGGGATCAACCAGGGGCTCACGTGGTCCACCACCGTGATCATGAAGATCGACCTGGTCGGCCCCCGCCGACGGGGCCTGGCCATGGGGTTCAACGAGGCCGCCGGATACGGGGCGGTGGCCGTCACCGCTCTGGCCACCGGCTGGATGGCCGAGCGTTGGGGACTGCGCCCGGCGCCGTTCTTCCTGGGTCTGGCCTTTGCCGGTCTGGGACTGGGCCTCTCGACCCTGTTGGTTCACGAGACCCACGGCCACGCCCGGCACGAGGCCGGCGGCACGGAGTCCGGGACCCCAACGGAGACGCCCCACACGTGGCGGGTCTTCCGCCTGACGAGCTTCAGCGAACCGGCCCTCTCATCGTGCTCGCAGGCCGGGCTGGTGAACAATCTCAACGACGGTCTGGCGTGGGGCCTGTTCCCCCTGTTCTTCGCCCAGGCCGGTCTCTCCGTGGCCCGCATAGGACTGCTGGCTGCCGTCTACCCCGCTGTCTGGGGGCTGGGTCAGCTCTGGACCGGGGGCCTGTCCGACCGTGTCGGCCGCAAGTGGCTGATCGCCGGCGGTATGGCGTTGCAGGCCGCGGCCATCGCCGCGGTGGCGGCCGCGAACGGGTTCGGCGCCTGGTTGGCGGCCACGGCCGTGCTCGGCGCCGGGACCGCCATGGTCTACCCGACCCTTCTCGCCGCCATCGGGGATGTCGCCCATCCGGCCTGGCGGGCCCGGGCCATCGGCGTCTACCGCCTGTGGCGGGACCTGGGGTTCGCGGTGGGAGCCGTCGCCGCCGGGCTGATCGCCGATGCCTACTCGATCCCGGTCGCCATCTACGCCGTGTCGGCTCTCACCCTGGGCTCGGCCGCGGTCGTGGCCATGAGGATGTACGAGACCCACCCCTCGCCCTGAACCGGGACTCCCCGGCTCAGTCCGATCGGGGATCGATCTCGGTGAGATCCACCGGACGGTGTTCCCCCAGGGAGAGCCCGGCGGCCAGCCCCGCCACACAGGGAGCCCGCCCGTCGGCACCGGTCACCGGCGTGGGGGTTCCGTTCAGCAGGGCCGCGGCGAACTCCTTCATCTCGACGACGTAGGAGTCGGCGTAGCGCGCGACGAACCCCGGGTATCCCGGTGCCCCCCACGAGCCCCGGGCCCCGGTGCGACGGACCGGATGCACCACTGCGTTCGGGTTGGAGAGCATCCCCTCCGATCCGAACACCTCGACCCTCTGGTCGTAGCCGTACACGGCCCGGCGGCTGTTCTCGATGACCCCCAGGGCCCCGTTGGCGAGGGTCATGGTGACGATCGCGGTGTCCACATCGCCCGCCTCGGCGAAGCCGGCATCGACGAGTACCGCCCCGGTGGCGTTCACCTCCACGATCTCCGAGCCGGTGAGGTACCTGATCATGTCGAAGTCGTGGATCATCATGTCCATGAAGATGCCGCCGGACCGCCGGACATAGTCGAGGGGAGGGGGTTCGGGATCACGACTGGTGATCCGAACGGTCTCGACCTGTCCGACGGCTCCGGCGGCGACCTGGTCCCTGATCGTGCGGAAAGGGAGATCGAATCTGCGGTTGAAGCCCACCTGGAGTGCCACTCCGGCTCGCTCGACCGCAGCCAGGGCCGCATCGATGGTCTCCAGATCCATGGCGATCGGCTTCTCGCAGAAGACGGCCCGGCCGGCCGCGGCGGCGTCCGCAATCAGGGTGGCGTGGGTGTCGGTGCTGGTGCAGATGAGAACGGCGTCGACATCGGGGGCGGTCAGGACCTCGAACACATCACCGGCCACCCGGGGGATGCCGTACTCCTCGGCGGCGCTCATTGCCGCTTCGGGAACCACGTCGTGGACGGTGCGCACCGCCAGCTCCGGTACCGACGAGGTGATGTTGGCGAGGTGGATGCGTCCGATCCGCCCGCACCCCAGGACGCCGACACCGATCTCAGCGGTCATGTCTCCCCCCACAGAGGTCCCGTGGGTGGACGGGCCACGTCGCCCGCACCCTGCACCGACTGATCGAAATCGACGATCGAACCGGTCATCATCCCCGATTCGTCCGACAGCAGGAACAGCACCGCCCG
>DRKF01000390.1 GCA_011051915.1 Acidimicrobiales bacterium
CCCGCCACGGGCGGAGTTCCCGGCTCAGGGGAGGAAGAACGGCGATATGCCCACCACCGGAGTGTCGGGGGGATTGGCACCGAGACTGCCGAAGAACGGCGAGTTGCCGAAGACGAAGGCACCTCCGTCCTCGGCGACCATGATGTAGCCGCTGCCGAAGGAGACCAGACCGTTCACCGGGCGGTTGGGACGCACCGAGATTCCGGGCAGGGATCCGACGAAGTAGGCGTCGCCGAAACTGAACACGCCTCCGTCGCAGGCCACCAGCCAGTAACCCTCGCCGGTCGGTGTGGGAACGAGGCCGACCACCGGGCAGTCGAGGCTCCTCCCGGGCAGGACCTCGGGTATCGACCCGTGGTAGACGGCGTCACCGAAGGTGAACACACCGCCGTCGGCTCCGAGCATGTAGTACCCCGATCCCGATGGTGTGGCCACGGAGGCCACGATCTCGCCGGCGAGGTCGAGGTCGAGGAGATCGCCGCGTTGGTGGGCATCCCCGAAGCCGACCACCCGCCCGCGGTTGGTGAACAACCAGTAGCCGGGACCGGCCTGGGCCACGGAGATGGAGGTCCACCTCTCACCCGGATCGAGCATGATGTCTCGGGCGTCCCCGGAGTCGACCGCGTCACCGAAGGAGAGGACCTCCCCGTCGGATAGAAGAATCGAGTAGCCGGCCGAGGTGCGGGTGCTGTCCATGGCCACGGCCCGAACAGAGGAGTCCAGGGGGGTGGCGTCGCCCAACGACGTCGCGTCACCGAAGGCGTACACGGTGCCGTCGGCCTCGAGGAGCCGGTATCCGGCCGGTCGCTCGGCTCGGGTCGGGTTCGCCCGGGCGAAGATCTGATTCTCCAGGCCGTTGCCGCCGGGCCCTACGGGCCGAACGACGATTCGAAAGTCGATTCCGTTGGGCAGGCCGGAGACGGTGATCGAGGTATCGGAGGTCGAGAGTGTCTGGATGGGAGCGAGTTCCCCCACCCGAATGACAAGGACCAGGTAGCCGGCCACGCCGGCGGTATCGGCGTCGGCCGGGGGATCCCATTCCAGGAACACGCCGCTGTCGATGGACCGACTCCTGAGGTTGGTGGGCGCTCCGGATGCCCGTACCACGCCGGGACCGACGAGCGTGAGCCCCCGGTCGACGAGCTTGCCCGGAATCGGGTGCATCACCGCCAGGCCATCGCCGGTGACCACGACCTTGGTCGGATACGCCACGCCGGGGAACTCGGCGGAGCCGACTTGGCGCTTGCCCTCGGCTTCGAAGCCGCGGAACGTGGTGCTGTACTGCGTGGACACCATCCGGTAGATCAGCCCGTTGCGAGGATCGGGGAACAGCAGGTCACCCAGCTCGTTGCTGTCGAGTACCTCGAGGGTGGGATAGTCGACTACGAGGCCGCTGGGCAGGTAGAGGCGGCCGCTGTGGTACGTGAACCTGTAGTGGAGCCCCCGGGGAAGGTCGTCGGTCCGTTCCTGGAGGAAGCGGACCGTATTGGCCCCCTCCGGGGTGACCTGGAGCTCCATGAAGGTGAGCGAAACCTGATGGCGAGTCCCGATGATCGTGTCGTCGTCGATCCACTCGATGAACTCCGCCGCGGAGGAGTAGAGCCCGGCGATGTTGGTTCTTTGGACACCGTCGTCGAAGATCGCCACTCCGACCGGATCGTTGGACCCGGCGACCATCGCTACGGCGATGGTTCCGGGGTGACCGGGCTGCACGGCGAGATCGACGGCGCGACGATCCCCGGCGAGGTACCACCCGCCGAGATCGATGGTCCTGAGAACCTCGGGATCCTCGAGGCTGACGTCGACGACCAGGTGGCCGCGTTCGTAGGTGACGTAGGCACGCGACCCGTCCTCGGAGGGGGTGACGGTTTCGGCGCCGGGGGCGAGGGTTATCCCGGTGATGAGGCCTGAGGTGGCCGGGTCGAGGACCAGTAGCGCGTTGGGGTACAGGGGATCGGCCCCGGTGAGGACGAACAGGTGCCCGCTGCCTGACGAGTAGGCGATGTCGCGGACGAGAAACTCGCTGTCGAAGCGGCCCCAGTCCGACATCTCGCCGCTCAACGTGCTTGCAGGCACCGCTGCGGTGGAGGTCACGCCGGAGAGGAGGCCGATGATCACGATGACGGCAACAGCCGGCAGGCCGAGCAGGCCAGGCCGGCAGTGAGGTCCTTCGCCGCGCTTCCGGGGGCCGACGTTGTGCACGGCCACCATTCCTCGACCTGCTGTCGAAGTGCTCCTTCGTTCCACCGAACCTCTCCTGTCCCGCCGGCTCCCGATCAGTGTCCGGCTGGTCCTCCGAGCCCTGTCCGACCTCCAGGGTGGCATTCCGTATCCAGCCTCGTCGAACGCGTTTCGTGGTCAGGAAGCCTACCTGCCGGGCATCGTGAGGGAAGAAGCCCCACTCAGAGTGAGTGACAGCGCAAGGCGGAAGGGGCGCGCGTCGGGCGTTGTCGGCCCGAATCCGATTGCGGGAGGGACGGGGTTGTTGGTTGCGGCGCGATTGGAGGCCGAGCGACCGCCTCTCAGTCGAGCAGGGCCGAGGCCGGTACGACCGCGGCGAACCGATCGGCGAGAGCCGCCAGGGCCGAGGTGTGCACGACCTCGGCGGGGATGATTCCGGTGTCCGCGGTCGAAGGGAGGTCCCGGGTGGCGGCGGCGTCGGA
>DRKF01000391.1 GCA_011051915.1 Acidimicrobiales bacterium
CCCCGTCCGGGGGACGTCCCCCGGCGCCGATTTCGAGTTCGGAGGGGGCCGCAGCCAGCGCCGCCTGCAGCACGAGCGAGCGGACCAGCGCCCCGACCGCCTCGGGCGGACCGACGACGCCGAGGATCCGCCCGGCGGTCAGGTCGAGGCTCACCGGCATGTCATCGACAGCGGTCAGGTCGAGGCTCACCGGCATGTCGTCGCCGGCGGTCAGGTCGAGACTCACCGGCATGTGGTCAACGGGGGTGCCCGATCCCCCGTCCCTGCCGGCAACGGCACGGCGCCCGACCCCCACCACCAGACCCTCGAGAGGCGCCCGGCCGTCCCGACGGACCCAGAGGTCGGGCTCCACCCCCCGTGGTCCGACGGGAGGGTCTCCGGGCAGGTGGGCCACCCCCCAGGCGTGGCGACGGCGATCCCGCTGCCAGGCCGCCACGGCCCGCCGGTGTTCGGCGGCGGCCCGGCGGTTGTCCTCCCGACATCGGCGTACCGCCCGACGGTGCCTGATGCGGGCCTCCACGCGGTTCCCCGCCAGGGTCAGGGGCCCCAGCGCCGCCAGCAGGGCGAACATCGGGTTTCCCATGACCACGACCATGAACGCCCCCATCCCCAGGGGGGCCAGCAGGGCCGAGGGACCCGGACCCCCGGTGGGACGATCGGGCTCGGGCCGGGGCTCGGGTGCCGCCGGAGGAGTCGGGGGGTCCTGCCGGGGCGATGGTGGCGGGGTGTGGGCGAACCGGCCCGGATGGGACCCGCGGGCGCCGTCCCTCACCAACGGGATGTGGCGGCGGCGCCGGCCCCGGACGAGGAGGCGGGTGGAACCCAGCTCGACGATCGTGCCGTCGCCGACGATCGCCCGGGTCACCTCCCGCCCCTCCACCCTCACCCCACTGCCGCGGGCGGTGAGTCCCACTCCCCGGGGCCCCAGATCCACCAGGCGGCACCCACGGCGGGAGGATCCGCCCCCGGTGGGCACGCCCTCCCCTGGCGAGGACCCCACGACCGTCGGAACCGTTCCCACCCCCACGCACCGGCCGGTGTCGGGGCCGGTGACCACCAGCGCCTCCCACCGCTCGGAACCCTCCCTCCCGCCGCGGGCCTCGTCCTCGCCGTCCGGGTTCGGCGGGCCCAGTACCGACCCGTGGTGGATCCCGCACTCGTCGAGCAGTCGCCCACCGTGGTGGGACACGCCGTCGACCACCAGGTCAGCCCCCGGGTCGGCCCCGGGACCGGGCCCGGACCCGTTCGCCTTCCCCCACAGCTCCCGCGACAACGCCGCCACCAGATCCCCCACGGTGGCCTCCGGTTCCCAGCCCAGATCCACGTCCACGTCCACGTCCACGTCCACGTCCACGCCCCACGGCTCGGGGCGGGCCCCGGGGTCCCGGCCGCCTTCGGCCTGTCCGCTCTCGGGGACACCGCGGGGCGGATCATTCCACCTGATGGTCACCCTCACCGCTTCACTCCCTCCCCCACGGGCCGCGACCGCCACGCGATCCCGGTTCACCTCAGGGGGAAGAGAGGGCCGATCCTAGGTCCATCGCCCGCCGGGGCACCACCCCCGGGGGAACAGCCAGCGGCCCGGCCCCGCTATCCGCCCCGGGGGATCAGGTAGCGGGGATTGGCGACCAGCAGCCGATCCACGACATCGGCCCTCACCGCGGTGAGCACCGCCGGATCATCGGGATCCAGAGTGCCGTCCCGGAGGACCCGGGCCAGTTCGGCCCCGTCGGCCACCCCCAGGTCGGCCAGACGCTCCGCCCGGACCCCGGACCGGGACGGCCCCAGGACCAGTTCCCTCTCCACCTGGGCCACGATGTTGGCCGCCACCCGGGCGTGGAACCGGCTGCGACCCTCCAGTTCGGGGCCCAGGTCCTCGGCCAGCCAGTGGCGGACGGCGTGGAGCAGCTGGCGGGCGTCGGGCCCCGAGTGCAGGGCGCCCGCCCCGTCCACCGCCGGGGGGACCCGGTCCGGCCCGGTGGTCAGCTCCACGGCCCGGCGGGCCCGGTCCACGATCTCCACCATCTCGGAGGGTTCGGCGGGGGCGATGGTCTCCAGCAGGTCCCATTCGTTCTCACACACCCGGCGACCGACCGCCGCCAGCTCGTGGCTGCGCTCCGAACCGCTGAGGTGCCGCGATCCCTGCACGGCGCAGATCACCCCCCAGCGGAACGTGCCCAGTGCCTCCCACCAGTCCAGCTCGTCCTCGGTGAACGCCGCTCCCCCGGCGGCGTGGTAGGCGGCGAGCAGCTCGGACCGGGATCCCACCCCCGCCACCCGACCCTCGCCACCGAAGCGCCAGGCCCGCACACACAGCCACCCCAGGTCCTCGCGGGGATCGCCGGGGTGGGCCAGCTCCCAGTCCAGGACCCCGGCCAGACCCTCGGGGGTGACCAGGAGGTTCCCCATACGGAAGTCGCCGTGGACCAGCGTCGCCGGCGCCGGGTCGGGGCGGGTCCGGGCCAGCCTCACCGCCACCAGCTCCAGGGCCGGGTACGGGGTGGGGAGCCCGGCCAGGATGTCGGTGTAGAACGTCAGCTCGTCGGGGCGATCGGGGGCGCCGTCGGGACCGGCGCCGGGATCGACGGTGTGGATCCGGGCCAGGGCCTCACCGAGTTCCCCGGTCAGGGTCCGACGGGCGGCGGCGAAAGCCGGATCCCGCAGGATCCTCCGGGGAATCGACTCGCCCTCGACCCGGACCGTGAGCAGATGGTCGCCTCCCAGGCCCCCGGGGTCGGGACCGGCGGAGATCACCTCGGGAACCCTCACCCCGACCCGACGGGCCGCGCTCATGACCCGGGCCTGCCACTCCATGGGCGTGGCCCCACCCCGGGCCACCTGGAGGATCAGATCGGGTGAGGTGGCCGGTGTTCGGATGGTCCAGGTGCGCCTGGACGCCCCTCCGCTGAGGCGGGCCACCTCCAGGGGCGGCGCCGGGCCGGTGCCGTGCTCCGAGCTCGGCTCCGAGGAGGCCAGGAAGGGGGCGACCAGGGAACGGACGGCCGCCTCGAAGTCGTTCGCCGCCACTGCTTTCGCCGCCGCCGCCTTCGGATTCTCAGCCCCCACAGGGTCACCGGCCACGCCGGACCTCCCCCTTCCCCATCTCCGCCGACCGGACCGATCCACGGGCCGGCCGGGGCCGACCGGAAAGGTCGATCAGATGGACTCATGAACGGGAGAGACCCTAACCGGGGTCCCGGTCGCCGCCCGCAATCGGACCGGGACCCCGGAGGTCGCTGGGGCCGATCAGGTACAGCCCACGGTGGTGTAGGGGGTGTCGAAACCGGCACCCCTCACCCTCACCTCATAAGCCGTACCGGCCCCACCCACGATCGTGAAGGAGTCCAGACCGGTCACCGATGCCACCCAGGCCCCACCGGTGCGACGGAGGTTCTCCGAGGACCCCCTCAACCCGGAGAAGTCGAGGACCAGGTCCCCGCCCACGGTCGAGGCCGTGCACACGAACGAGTCGGGGGGTGGTGGGGGTGGCGGACCGTCCGAGGAGCAGGGGACGGTGCTGTAGGGCGTGTCGAAGCCCTCACCACGCGCCCTCACCTCGAACTCCGTTCCGGAGCCTCCGGCCACGGTGTAGCTGTCCAGGGCACTGACCTCGGCGACCCACGAACCCCCGGCTATCCGGAGATTCTCCGAGCTGCCGCGATCACCGGTGAACGTGAGGGTCACGTCGGTCCCGTCGTCGGTGGCGACACAGGCGTAGGGCGTGGGGGGAGGTGGCGGCTCGGGCAGGTCCACCGGGTCTATGGGATCACCACCGACTCCGGCGTGGGCGTTGGGAGTGCCCCCCGGGACGACCGTCCAGTTGGAGCCCACGGAGTTGTCCTGAGTGGCGTCCAGAACCTCGATCGCCTCGTCCGCACCGATGGTGGGGAAGCCCGGGGCGGAGTAGTCGACGGTGTCGGCGATGCTGCCGTCGGACCTCAGCAGGGTCAGGGCCTCTCCCCCGGCCTTCAGCCCGCCGGAGAAGCTGTCGGCCACGAACAGGGTGCGCCCGAAGGCCCCGGAGAAGGCCGGCCCGTCGGCGACGAGGAGGACCGTACCCCCAGCCGGGATGACCGTACCGTTCTGGATCGAGATGTCGACCCCGTCGGATATCGACCACCCCGATACGTCGACCGCCGAGTCATCGGGGTTGTACAGCTCGATGTACTCCGAATCGGGGTCGGCGGGATCGGCCATGATCTCGGTGATGACGACGTTGGGTGCCGGGGCCTGGGAGGGGGGAACCCGGGGATCGGCCTCGAAGACCGCCCGGCGGGCCTCGATGTCGTCGAACAGGAACCCCCGCTCCTGGGGCACGGTGCAGCACTGGCCCCACAGGGCCTTGTCCAGGGCCGCCTCCGGATCGGCCGGACCGACCTCGGAGTCGAAGATGCCCTCCAGGCGACCCGGGGCCAGCAGCTCGTCGACCAGGGTCCGCAGCCGCCGGAAGTACATCTCGCGGAACTCCTCGACCTCGAGCACGGCGGCGATCATCTCGTTGGCCTTGTCGCCCGCTTCGGCCGGGGTCACGAAATCGGAGAACACATTGCACGAGCAACGGTTGCCCAGGGTGTGGTCGAGGTCCCAGGGAATCAGCGACCAGCGTCCGGTGACATCGGAGTCGAAGGCGTAGAAGTTCTTCGACGACGAGTCGATGTGCTCGAGAATCGCGGTGACCGCGGCGTAGTTGATGATCTCCGGAATGTCGTAGAACTCCCTGACGTAGGCCTCGCGGATCGCCGGATCGGGGTCCTGGATGAAGTCGATCATCAGCCCCAGCACGTAGAAACCGTCGTCGGGGCCGCTCTTGCGCTTCCAGCGCTTGTCGACGTCGCGGTTCACCGAGAAGGCGCCGCTGGACGCCTTGTACAGCGAGCCGTCCTTCTGGAAGCCCTCCCGCTTGCGCCAGGTCTTGTCGTAGGTGTCGACGTAGCTGTAGAGCCCCTGGAAGGAACCGTTGCGCTCGACCCGCACCTTGAAGGTCTGGGCCACGGGCAGCCCGGCGTCGCGGTAGGAGCGCCACGACAGCAGGCTGCGGCCGTAGGAACGGTCGGAGTACTCAGCCTGGATGGCGAACTCGTCGACGGGTTCCACCACCAGGCCCTCGAGGACCAGGTCGTGGCCCTGGGGGAGCTCCCACTTGAAGTTGACCTTGGGGTCGTTGCGGGAACTCGACCCCCGCACCCTCACCCGGGCCCCGGTGATCACCTCGTCGCCGACCACGAGCACGCTCTCGAACCCGGTGTCGTCGAGGAGGTGGTCGGTGACCATCGACTGGTAGTCCCCCTCGCGGATGAACCACTCGAACACCGGTATCTGCGAGTCGACCTCCCGGGGGACGAACACACCGACGGTGGTAGCGGTGTCGTCCGAGCGGGGCGAGGAGTGGTCGAACACTCCGGTGGTGCCCACCCGGTACTCGATCAGGGTCCCGGCCGGACTCCCCGGGATCGTCGCCTCCCAGAAGTCGCCCCCGGTCGGGGTCATGGTGACAGTGGTCTCCGTCCCCAGGTCGAAACGCCAGGTGAGGGTGGGGTCCGTGGTCGAGCCCTGGACCTCGGCGGTGACGACGATGTCCTGCCCGGCGGCGGGGATGTCCACCGACCGCACGACGGAGGGGATGCGGGGCGGGACACCGGCGGCGGCGACACTGTTGGCCGCCCCCGCCGTGTGGCCGGCCGGGGATGTGGAGGCGGCCCAGTTCCAGGGATCTCCCAGGTCGGCGTCCAGGGAGATGAGTTCGAGGCTGGGGCCCTGACCGTCGGGGGTGGTCGGCCAGGGATGTACGTCGTCGTAGACGAAGGAGTGGATGATGCTGCCGCCCTCGTCGGAGATGGACACCTCCTCCCCTCCATTCTTGAGCTTCCCCCCGTAGGTGCCCACGGCAGACACCCCGTAGGTGGCCAGGGTGGCGGCCGGATCGGGGCTGATGACCACGTAGTCACCGGCGGCGATCTCCGATCCGGCCGGGAAGCAGAAACTCACCCCGTCCATGCACCATCCCGATACGTCCACGGCCACGACACCGGGATTGTGAAGCTCGATGAACTCATCGGAGTCGAGGTCCGAGGGAGGGTCGTACATGATCTCGGTGATGACGACCTCGCCCGGCGTCCCCGCCGCCGATGGGGTGGGAATCGCCACCAGGGAGGCGGCCCCGAGCACCGCGGCCAGGACCAACGCCCCTATGCTCCCCGGTCG
>DRKF01000392.1 GCA_011051915.1 Acidimicrobiales bacterium
GGGAGGAGGGCCGACCGGCGTCTGTTCGAGGCCCCAGCGACGAGGGAGGCCTCGCCGACCGAGGGACCCGCGCCATCCACGCATGAGCGACACCGAAGGTGTCGCGAACTCGTGGCGCAAACACGGCCCCGGTGGGGCAGGGGCCCCACCCTGGGGAGGAGGGCCGACCGGCGTCTGTTCGAGGCCCCAGCGACGAGGGAGGCCTCGCCGACCGAGGGACCCGCGCCATCCACGCATGAGCGACACCGAAGGTGTCGCGAACTCGTGGCGCAAACACAGTGGGCCGTACAGGAGTCGAACCTGTGACCTCTTGCGTGTCATGCAAGCGCGCTAACCAACTGCGCCAACGGCCCTGGGATCGCTCAAGATAGCACGTCCGGCGCGAACCCAGACATGGCAGGTGGAGCGATTCTGAGGCGCCGACCGGATTCGAACCGGTGTACATGGCTTTGCAGGCCACTGCCTAACCACTCGGCCACGGCGCCAGGATCTGACAGCGTACCCGCCCCGACCCCGCTCAGGGTACTTCATGAATTTGTCATGTATGTGACTGTTGACACCTCACTCAGAGTGAGGCTAAGTTGCTTTCTGCAGCGGACACCTGGCAATCGAGTCCCGGCAGAGCGTGGGCCTTCCGGGACGTCTGGGTTCCGTCGCAGGGCGGCGCACTGGGGGGTGGCGCCCTGCGACGGAACAGTTCGCCGGCCCCTACGGACCCCTCCTTCCGAAGGCGGTCAGGTTGACGACATCCCCTCTCCCGACAACGGGGAGGGGATGTCGAGGTTTTCCCCCACCCCTGGTAGAACCGGTGGCCGGGAGGCGACCATGAGCGACACCGGGGGAACCCCACTGGACACCATAGGGGCCCTGGCGGTGGCCGAGCACCAGGTGACGTCCTCGCTGCGGCACATCGAGGTGTACACCATGTCGGGGTTGTTGAGCGCCCTGTGGCGGGGACCCTTCGATGCCGAGGGGGTGGTCCTGATGGGAGGTGGGGCCATGGGCGGTCTGCTCGGTCCGGCCGAGGCCCTCTACCCGCGTCTGGCCGACGAACTGGCCGGGATCGGGATCGGCTCGCTCCGGGTCGGCTACCGGGCACCGGGTGATCTGGAGTCGTGTGTCCACGACATGGCGGCAGCGGCGGAGATGGCCACCCTGTCCGGGGCGCGGGCGATCGGGGTCATGGGCCACAGTTTCGGCGGCGCGGTCGCGGTCAGGGCGGGCCTGGCGTTCGGGGAGCACTGTCCAGGAGTGGTCACCCTGGCCACCCAGGCCCTGGGTTGCGAGGAGGCCGACGGCCTCTCCCCCACCCCCCTGCTGCTCATCCACGGTGACGCCGATGAGATCCTGCCCCACATGGCCAGCCAGATGGTCCAGATGATCGCCGGTGGGGAACTCAGGATCATCCCCGGGGCGGGACACATGTTCAACGGCCACGGCGACGATCTGACCGCCGGACTCCGGGACTGGTGGTCCGAGCGGTTCGCCGAGCACCGATCCGGATCCACCTGAGATGGACCGGGGATGACTGGGTAGAGTCACCCTCCGTTCCCCCGATCCCGGATTCGAGGCGATGACTGAGCGACTACCGGTCCACACCGATGAGATCGACGCCGAATGGCTGACTGACGCCCTGCGCCACGGCGGCTGGGCGCCAGGTCGCCCGGAACTCACCGTCGTCGAGCTCGAGATCGAGCCCTTCGGTGAGGGCTTCGCCTTTCTGGGTTCGCTGGCCCGCCTGCGCCCCACCTACGAGGGTCCCGCCCGAGGCCCGGAGTCGCTGATCCTGAAACTCCCCACCACGTCCGAGGGAGGACGTCAGGTCGGGAAGCTGCTGAACACCTGGTGGCGTGAGGCGATGTTCTACGCCCACCTGGCCGAGCAGCTGCCACCCACCGTCTCGGTCCCCCACTGTGTGTTCAACGGGGTCGACATCGAACAGGACCGCTATGCCCTGATCCTGGCCGATCTCGCCCCGGCCGAACCGGGGGACCAGGTGAAGGGCGCCACCCTGGCCGAGATCTCCGCCGCCGTGGACGCCCTGGGCTCCTACCACGCCACCTGGTGGGGTCGGCCCCGTCCCGAGAAGCTGTCGTGGGTTCCCACCATCGCCCACCGAAAGGGCGCCGCCAATCTCCAGGCCGCGGTGGAAGGCAGCCTGGATCGTTTCGCGGCCAGGTTCGGGGCCGGTCTTCCCTCGGCCTCGATGGACATCCTGAACCGCTTCGCTCCCCATCTTGGGGAGTGGTTGATCTCGATGTCACGGCGCCCGATGACCATCGGCCACGCCGACTACCGCCTGGAGAATCTGCTGTTCCATCCCGGCGGGGGGGTCACCATCATCGACTGGCAGACCGCCATGTACACCGGTGGGGCCACCGACCTGGCCTTCCTGCTGGGCACCAGCATGGACACCGAGCTCCGCCGGGAGCACGAGGAACACCTGCTCCAGCGCTACCTCACGGCCCTACGTGTCCACGATGTGCCCGAGGATCTCCTCGGCCACGTCGTGGACGACTACTGCTCGTCGATGTTGTGGTGGATGGGGATGCTCGCCAACAACCTGTCCGCCATCGAAACCCCCGACGCCCGCAGCGTCGCCCTGTTCGACGCCATGCTGTCGAGGCTCCACGCCGCCGCCATCGACCTGGAAGCGGGAAGGTTCATACCGAGCTGACCCGACCACGGGTGGTCAGTCGGTGTCCTTGGCCAGGGCCTCGCGGATGTCGGCGAAGGTCTCCTCGGGAATGGAC
>DRKF01000393.1 GCA_011051915.1 Acidimicrobiales bacterium
ACGGGGCGACACGCAGCCCCTGGAACCCCGAGGTCACCCCCGGAGGGTCGTCGGGGGGAACGGCGGCGGGGGTGTCGGGAGGTCTGTTCACCATCGGCTCGGGAGGAGACGGTGGAGGATCCATCCGGATCCCGGCCGGCTTCACCGGTCTGTTCGGGTTGAAGTCCACCTTCGGGCGTATCCCCAAGGGTCCCCACCACGTCGTGGGCAACATGACCGCGGTGCCCGGCTGCCTCAGCCGCTCGGTCCGGGACACGGCCCGGTGGTTCGACGTTTCCAACGGCTACGACCACCACGACCCCACCAGCCTGCCGCGCGTCGGGGGGTGGGAGCAGGAGCTGGGAACCCTCACCGAGCAGCTGAGGGGCCTCAAGGTCACCGTGGACCCCACCCTGGGGGGAGCCGTCGTGTCCGACGAGACCATCGAGCTGGTGACGGAGGCGGCCGAGAGGTTGATCTCCGTGGCCGGCCTGGCGAGGGTGGACGAGGAGGTCCGCATACCCGAGGTGACCGGCGCCTGGTCGATCAGCGGGGTGGTCGGCCTGCGACTGGCGCTGGGGGATCGCTGGCCCGACAGGGCGGGTGACCTCACCCCGGGGTTGTCCCGAGGGTTGGCCTACGCCGAGGAGCACTTCGACCTCGACGCCCAGGTGAGGTTCGAGCGCCGGCGTACAGAGCTGTTCGAGGCCATGGCCGACCTCTTCGACCGGGTGGACCTGATCGTCGCCGCCACCAACCCCCACAGCGCCTTCGCCGCCGACGGCAGGCTGCCGACCGTGTTCGGGGGCAAGGAGGCCAAGGTCGGTAACAACGGCGCTCTGACCATCCCGGCCAACATCTACGGTTCCCCGGCGGTGTCGATCCCCATAGGCACCGACTCGCGTGGGCTGCCGGTGGGTATGCAGGTCCTCGCCCCCCACTACCGCGAGCAGGAACTCCTCGAGCTGAGCCTCCTCATGGAACGTCACTTTCCGTGGCCACTCGTGGCGCCGGGAGCCCCAGTCTGAAGTTCAACTGGAGATATTGCCACAGTACATAGCTGGTTTGAAATGACTCAAACGTACTTCAGAGTTCACACATAGAGATGTCAAGGGCCCGACGCTTCGACGTGTAGTCGAGATCGATACACGAGGCCGTGGCTCAGCCGGCTGGCACCAGACGGTGCTCATCACCCACGGTGATGATGCGGCCGCCGCCGGGTCCCCCGAAGTGGGTGCCGATCACCGTGGTGTCGGTATCGGCGTAGCGATCGATGAAGGCCCGGCGGGTGGCCAGAGCCATGTCACTGTCGACGTCGAAACCGCTGCCCCAGTGAGGGGTGGCGACCTGCACGGCGTGGTGCATGAGATCCCCGGTGATGACCGCCTCGCGCCCGGCGGAGGCTATGACGACCGAGGCGTGGCCGGGAGTGTGGCCGGGCGTCGGTGTGAGGCGTACCGACGGACCCACCACGTGGTCGGGAGGCACCATGCGGGCCAATCCGGCGTCGACGACCGGCTGGACGGAGTCGGCCTGAACGTCCTGACCGGGCTCGGGTCCCTCGGCCGCCCAGTGGGCGAACTCCTCGCCCACGAAGAGATACTCGGCGTTGGGAAAGGTCGGGACCCACTCGCCGTCGACCAGCATCGTGTTCCAGCCGACATGGTCGACGTGCAGGTGGGTGCAGATGACCACATCGACATCGCGACGGGGGAACCCGGCGGCGGCGAGGTCCTCGAGGAAAGGGAGTTCCAGGGAGTCCCAGAACGGATTGGCTCTCGTCTTGTGGTTGCCCACACAGGTGTCGACGATGATCTTCGCTCCGTCGGCCTCGAGGCACAGAGCCTGGATACGGGTGAGCAGCCGGCCGTCGGGGGCGACGAAGCTGCCCACGGCCCACCCGTGGCGCTCCAGGACCGCGGCGGGATCGGCATCGGGCAGCATGAACGTGCCCACCGTCGGACCCTCCGCCTCTATCACCGGCACAATCTCGATGTCACCGACCAGCCACGTGCGCTTCATGTGTTTCCCCTCTGTCCAGACCCACCGGGCATTCTGGCCCATGGCCAATCCCCCGGTAGCCTCCGCCCCGATGGACGGAGAATCACATTCCCCAACCCCCGAGGCGCCGGCGGCCTCCCCGGCCCGGGTGGAGGCGGCGGAGGTCCTCAGACGGCTGGGTCACGCCATTGTCGGTCATGAGAACCACGACGAGGTGTTCGAGCGGATCGCCGGTTTCGTGCGGGAGATCCTCCCCGAGGTCGAGTCGGGACCAGTGCGTCACCGACCGATCGCCGACATGAAGCGTCGCCTGCTGGAAGGCCCCCCGGCCGACGGTGAGGCCATGCACCACTTTCCCGAGTGTGTGGTATCGGGGGTGGCCAACCCCATGGGCATCGCCATCGACTGTCATCGCGAGGGTTCGGAGGCTGTGGCCCGGATAACCCTCGGCGCCGCCTTCGAGGGAGCCCCGCAGAGGGCCCACGGGGGGATCGTCGCCGCCATCTTCGACGACGTGATGGGGTTCGTTCCCTCCATCGAGGGGGCACCGGCCTACACCGCCCGGCTGTGCATCGACTACCTGGCCCCGACCCCGGTGGGGGAACCGCTGGAGTTCCGGGCCCGGATGCGCGAGCGTGACGGCCGTAAGCTGTGGATAGACGCCGAGGCCACCGGACCGGAGGGAACGGTCGCCAGGGCCGAGGGTCTGTTCGTAGCCATACCCCACGACAGGTTGGGGCTGTCCGACGACGAACACCGTGAGGTGTCCAAGAACTGGTCTCCCTGACCCGGGGGACCCACCGGGCGGCGAGTCAGGTGACCCGGCCGGCCTCGCCCCGAAACCTCTCGTGGGCTCCCGAGGACACCACCGTCGCGATGGCGGCCATCGCCTCGACCACCGAGCCGTGGTTGGTGTACAGGGGGGCGGGGGCCAGCCTGATGCCGTCGGGACGACGGAAATCACCCACCACGGAGGCCTCCTCGCGGATGGCGGTGGAGATGGCCAGGGCGTCGGGGTGGCGCACGGTGACATGGCCGCCCCGGGCCTCGGATCGTCGGGGGGAGCCCAGGGTGAAGCCCAGCGGGGCCAGGAGCAGGTCGTGGGTGTCGACGATGAGTTCGGTGAGGGAGCGGCTCTTGGCCCGGATCTCCGATATCCCGGCCCGGGCCAGCTGGTCGACAGCCGGTCCGATGGGGGTGATCGACAGGATCGGCGGAGTGCCCACCAGGAATCTCTCCACGGCCGGAACCGGGTCGTAGGTGGGATCCATGTCGAACTGCCGGCTCTGGCCGAACCAGCCGTGGATGGGTTGGAGCATCGAGGAGTGGTGATGTTCGGCCACGAACAGGAAGGCGGGGGAGCCCGGGCCGCCGTTGAGATACTTGTAGGTGCAGCCCACGGCCAGGTCCACTCCGGCGGCTTCGAGTTCGATGGGGACGACCCCCACGGAGTGGCAGAGATCCCACATGGCCAGGGCCCCGACCCGGTGGGCCGCCGCGGTGACCGCGG
>DRKF01000394.1 GCA_011051915.1 Acidimicrobiales bacterium
CCACGGCCGTCCCCTCGTCACAGTCCGTCCAGCGGAAACCGGAGATGTCGGGGTTGGTGGGATCGGCGAGCGGCAGCCGGCTGCGGCAACCGTCCAGCTCGGCGAGAGTCTCCACGCTCTCCCGGGGGGAGTTGAAGCTGTAGTTGGCCACGCCGGATCCCCTCCCCCCGTCGATCGGGATGTTGGTATCGGCCAGGCCGTGCAGCGCCAGCAACGACACCGGTCGTTCCGGACGGCAGGGCTCGACCTCGAGGGACCCGGCCTGGAAGGCCACGGCCACCACCCTGCCGGACAGCTCGCAGGCCAGCCGGTAGGCCATGATCCCGCCGTTGGAGTGGCCGGTGACGTACACCCTCGACCCGTCCACCGGGTAGGCGGCCTCGACCTCGTCGATGACCGAGGAGATGAACGCCACGTCGTCGACGTCCTGGCGGTTCTCCACGGCGGGACCGCAGCAGCCGCCCCCGTTCCACACCCGGTTGTCCCGGCCCTCCACGATCGGGATCCCGTCGGGGTACACCACGACAAAGCCGTTGGCCTCGGCCAGGCGGTCGAAGCCCGAGTCCTTCTCGAACTGCGGCCCAGAGCCCAGGCCACCGTGGAGGGCCACGAGGAGGGGAACCGGCTCATCACCGAGACCGGAGGGGACGTAGAGGTGGTAGCTGCGCACCCGTCCGTCGGGGGTGTCGATCTCCCCGGCAACGGCATCACCGGCGGGCTCGACACCGGCTTTCACGTTCGAGAGATCCAGTTCCACCGCTGCGGCCACAGCGGGGGAATTCTCGGAGGTCTCAGGCGAGGTCACCGAATCGGTTGCGGTGGTCGTGGCAGAGGTTTCGCTCGTGGAGGCGGGGGTGGCCGTGCTCTCCGACCCTCCGCGGCTGCATGCCGCGGTCAGCAGGGCCAGAGCCACCAGCACCGCCCGGAGGGACCCCGGGGACCGGTGGTGGGTTCGTTGGCGAGGGGTCTCCATGTCCAAGATGTCGACGGCTGGACCGGGTGTTTCATCCGCTCCCATCGGGGCGAGGGGTCCGGTCACCGGCGGTGTCATCGCCCGGCGACGGTCCGAGTCCACTCCTCGACCGTCTCCACCAGAGTGGTGACGTCGGCCTCGGTGATCTCCACCGACAGGGCCAAAAAACCCCGGCGGGCGATGTAGATGCCGTGGTCCAACAGGTGGTGGAAGAGGAGCTCCGACAGCCGGGGCTCGTCGCTGTGGATGCAGTTCATGGATCCCAGTCCTGTGATCCACAACGGCAGAGTGGAATCCTCGAACACCGCGACCAGGGCGGCCCGCAGGTCGTCACCGAGTGCGTTGACGGCAGCGATCCGTTCGGGAGTCAGTTCCCGATCGAGGGCGGCCACGGCGGCGGCCATGGTGACCACGTTGTTGTTGAACGTTCCGGCCTGGGTGAGGCTCCCACCGGCACCGGGATCGAAGTGGGCCATGATCTCGGCCCGACCACCGAAGGCACCGAACGTCATCCCCCCGCCGAGGTACTTGCCCAGGGTGGTCAGATCGGCCCGCAACCCGTAGAGCTCCTGGACCCCGCCGGGGGCGAGACGCGACGTCATCACCTCGTCGAGGATCAGCAGCGTGCCGCTGTCGTCACAGCGCCGGCGCAGCTCGGTCAGGAACTCCACTGTCGCCGGGCGGCAACCCCCCGACCCCTGGACGGCTTCGATCAGCACACAGCCGAGGTCGGTGTCGGCGAACAGTGCGTCCAGCCCGGTCTCGTCGTCGTAGGGGGCGACCACGAACCGGTGGGGGACGTTGAGGGGGTTGTGGGGACCGTCGAGGTCACCGAACGACAGCACCCCGCCGTGGTAGCCGTGGTCGAACACCCCGACCCCCGTCCGGCCGGTGTGGTGAAGGGCGGTCCCGATGGCCATGAGGTTGGCCTCGGTACCGGAGTTCGTGAAGCGGACGGCATCGATGTTCGGGAAGCGGGCGCAGATCCGCTCGGCCAGCTCCACCTCCCGGGGGTGGGTGGCCCCGACGGCCCAACCCGACTCCAGGGCCCGGTGGATCGCACGGCGGACACCCTCGGGATCGTGACCCAGGAGTCCGGCGGTGTAGTTACCGCAGAAGTCGATGTAGGAGTGACCGTCGATGTCGGTGAGGCGTGAACCCCGGGCCTCGGCCACCCGGAACGGGAAGGGTTCGAAGTGCAGCACCGATCGGGTGTTTCCCCCCGGCAGAACCTGCCTCGCCCGCTCGTGGGCCGCCGCCGAGCGGGGACGGGCCCGACGGTAGCGTTCATGGGCCGCGGCCACGAGGGCATCCAGATCCGACCGGCACATGGTGTCAGTAGACCCCTTCGGGGGTCGGGGTTCAACTGCGATCGTCGGCCCGTTCGACCTCAGGGCCGGTCCGGCTCGATGGGAGGAGTGTCAGTCAGCGAGGCGTCGGGCCCGGGCTCCGAGAGTCATCTCCCCGGCGGCCTCGAACTCCAGGACCAGGCGGGCCGCCTCGTCGCCGATCCTCCGGCGGGCGGCGGTGGTGTCGCCCTCGACCCCGCTGAGGATCTCGTCG